>NZ_JBXKJL010000517.1:0-4084 GCF_056994735.1 Geomonas sp. | reverse complement strand
AAGCGCTGGGCATGGCTTGCCGATTTGAAGCGCCGCATGTTCTTCTCGCGCAGTCGTGTGGGCTGGTGCGAGTTCTCTGCCCGAATACTCTCGCCGTTTGTGCTGCCGCTGCTCCACCCCAGGCAGGAGTTCACGTGTGGCCGCCCCATAACTCCTGAGTGTATCGGGAAGAATCACTCGAGGAACGGATGGCAAGCTTTTGAGCAGTTGGCGAAAAAATCGCTTGGCAGCTTTCGCGGTTCGCGTCGGCTCTGCACCAAGATGTCAAGCACGTTTCCATCAGTCTCGACCGCTCGCCAGAGAGAGTGCTTCTGACCACGAATGGTGAGCACCATCTCATCCAGATGCCATGTGTCTCCACAGCCAGGACGGCGGCGACGCCATTCATTGGCAGAGGGTTGTCCAAACTTCAGGCCCCACTGACGGATGGTTTCATAGGTGAGGACAATCCCGCGCTGGGCCATCAGCTCTTCAACCGTACTGTCGTGATGATCGGGCTCTCTCAGGAGCCTCTCGCCCTTGGTCCCGGCACCGATTTCAGCGTGAAATCCCATACCCTGCTCGGGCACCTCGGCTATCGGAAGGAACACCTGGATCAGCTCGTCACACTCGTCGCCACAGGACGGCTGGACGTGTCGAGATCGGTCAGCGAGGTGATGCCCCTCGAGCAGGTCGCCCGTGGGGTCGAGCGGCTCACCAAGCAGGAGGGCAATCCGATCCAGCTCGTCGTCGCACCGTAGCGTGCCCCCTCCTGAGGCGGGTCTTCCTGTTGGTGCGACCAGGAGTACTTTCTCAGGGAGCGTCAGAACAGAGAGTGCGCCGTGGTGCTCAGAGAAGAATGGTCAGCATGAAGTGTGTTGCCGGAGTTCTGGCACTTTCGAGGTTGAGACCATGAGCGTGCACCGGCGACTTGGAGATCGAGTATGGAAGATGATCGTCATATCTCGCAGCAAGGCAATGGATCCAGCGCCAGCCATGCTTTCCGAGACTGGCTGCGTCGGCAACTGTTCGGCGACACTGGTCTCAGCCTCGATAGGTCTTCGCTGATCGTTGGTCTGCTTTTCTTCTTCTCGATAGCAGTAGCGACTATCGTGGCGGTGAT
Organism: Geomonas sp.; assembly: GCF_056994735.1. Taxonomy (NCBI): domain Bacteria; kingdom Pseudomonadati; phylum Thermodesulfobacteriota; class Desulfuromonadia; order Geobacterales; family Geobacteraceae; genus Geomonas; species Geomonas sp. Next base: position 2,982 of record NZ_JBXKJL010000517.1, on the reverse strand, counting down.
CTTGGGCTTCGGAACAGCAGCTATCCTTGCGGCGTTGTGCGCCTGGTTCGTGTTGACGGCCGCGGTCGGTGGCCCGTTGCGCTCGGACCTCCAAATGATGGCTTGGTTCGGACCTATCTTCATCCTGGCCGTTGGCGGCGTACATTTCTTGACCACGGCGTCTCCATGGGGGGCAATCCCTGTGATCGTGGTAATGGTCTTCATCGCCGGGCTCCTCCCAGCGTTCAGCCCCCGCTACACAACGGTCGGCTCGGCGTTTGTCCTTGGCGTGCTCAGCGGGTTCGGATTACAACTTCCTAACAACCTTCCGGTCCTACACATTTTTGGCGCCATCGCTGTCGCTGTCGTCGTGATTGCGTTGATGCGGCTCGTCCTGGGGTGGAGAGACCCATCCTTGATCACCCGCCAGGCCATTGCTCGTGTCCTGACCGATGCTGACATGGGGACGATAGACACGGCCTGGAAGACGTTGCGTGCGGTTCATGCGAAGCAGTGGATGAGCGAAGCGCTGAATGGAGCTGAAGCCTCCTATGTTGCACGCCTCATCCTCACTACCAGGCTGGAACAAATGTCCCAAGCAGATGCCCTGCGTATTCGTTCCATCCTTGATCAGGCGGACCAAGAGGCAAGAGAACTGGTGGGTCTCATCGAAGCAAAGAAGGCCCCTCCCGCTCCTGTCCCCCCGCCACGCACGGGCGAAGCGTCTGCTGGCGAGCTTCCCGACGAACTGCAAAATGTCGTCGCAAGCCTCTGGCGGTCATTAGAGAGGGTGCGTCTGGCAGTCTTGAGGAGAGATCGTACTCCGGCGACCCTCTCCAAATTGCCTGGCACGAGCTTCTCCGAGACCTGCCGCGCGCTCGTTTCCTGGGACTCCATCATCCTGCGGCAAGCGCTGCGGAGTGCCTTGGTCGTCCTTATCGCTCTGGTCATCGCGTCACTCAACCGGGGCAATCCTCTCAACGTGGCGTTCCTCACCATAACATTTGCGATTATCCAACCGACCTGGCAGGACACGGCGGCGAATGCACTCCAGCAAATTGCAGGAGCCATCTTCGGGGTGGGGATCGCAGCGGGGCTAGCATTGCTAGTCCCCCCAACGATATTGCTGCTACTGGCACTGGTCGCATTCTTCTTCGCGTTCCCTTTCATGCTGAAGAACAGGACGATCTCCTATGCCATGCTCGCTGTCCAGGTGTTGCTCCTGGGCATCGCCACGAAAAGTCTGCCAGCATCAACAGGGCTGCTCGAGTACCTGCTTTACATCGTCGTCGCGGCAATGATTGCACTGTTCTTTATCTTGGTCGTGCCGAGGGGAGAGCCGAACGTGGTCAAGCGAACCCAGAAGGCGATGGCTGCGGTGCGTGAGCTGCTGCTCTCAGTCAGCCGCGCACTCGGCAGCGCACAGGGAAGCACCAGCAGGATACGCGACGATGCCATTTTGGCGGCACGCGCCATACAAAACGTACACGCGACACCCGCCCAACTAATACTACAGTTGTAAGTAAGGAAGAGCGGCCAGACGACGCTTGTAATGAGAGCGTCGAGCGATGGCTTGGTGGGTACGACGAAAGAAGGACCAGGCGAGCCGGAACGGAAAGGAGACCGCAGGAGAAAGCAGCAGGGCGCAGAAGAGGCGTCGCACCTCGGCCACGCTCAGAGGGACCATGACGGGCAAGTCAGCCCTCTCTGGCGTTTGAAGTCCGAGAGGGTCTGGGATGGAGCATGGGACGGCAAGGGTTTGCAGCGTTTTTTTCCCTCGCTTTGCTTCTCGTGGGCAGGGTTGGTCTGGCTCTGGGCTCGCAGAACGATGAGAAAAGCGTGGGCAAGCATCGAAAGAGTGATGTGACGGTACCACCCTTGAAAGGAGCGCACCTCATACTCATCCAGGCCCACTTCTCCTTTGGCTTCCTCAAAACATTGTTCCACCGTCCAGCGACTGCCAATCGCATGAACCATCTCCCACAGTGGAGTGGCGGTGGGAGCAAAGACCAGGAAATAGGCCATCTCGGCTGCTTTGGCGCCTTCGTTCAGACTCCGTCGAATAACCAGCCAGTGGTTCCATCCTTCCTTCTCTGCCCCAGCGATCTGGACGGCAGCCCACTCAAAGAGGCGGGGTCCCTTGCTGCCAGAACCCGCCGCGAGCTGCTGCCACTGGTTGGTTGTCAGGTCTCGGGCGACCTGAGCAACGCGCTGCCGCCTGCCGTGCGCCTCGACCTTCTCCTTTGAGGCAACAGCCAGCGCGTACGCTTGTGAACGTGCCTCTAAGCCTGCTCGCAGAGGACGATGGCTCCCATAGACGCTATCGCCCAGAACCCAACGGGCCTTCATGCCGTCATCGAGGGTGCGCCAAAGCATTCGTGCCGCCAACTCGGGTTTGGTGGCGAAGCCCACCTCGAGGGGCACATCGGCTTCTCGACACCGCTGCGGATCGTTGGTCCAACTCTTAGGCAAATACAGTTCTCGATCCAAGAGGGTATGACCGGCCGCAGTCGCGTAGGCCAAAAAGACGCCAATCTGACAATTTTCGATGCGACCAGCGGTTCCGCTGTATTGTCGCTGGACTCCCACTGATTTTGTCCCTTTTTTGAGAAAGCCCGTCTCGTCTATGACGAGCATGCCATCGGCATTCCCGATGGCTTCCTTGACGTACCCACCCAGCACCTCGCGCAGTTCTTCGACGTCCCACACGGCCCGATCGAGCAAATACTGCATCGCATAGGGAGTACTTTCGCCTGCTTCCTCGGCCAATTGCCATCCGTTTTTGCGTTCGAGAGGACTCAGCAGCCCTTGCAGATAGGCTCGGACTCGCTTGCGGGTCTCTGAGCGGCTAAAACAGGGGCCGATTCGCTCACACATCTGCTGGAATTGGGTCATCCAGAGATCTTCGGCGCATGGAAACGACGAGGCTTCTTGCTGATTCATACGACGGTTTCTCCTGGCTTTCTCTTTTCCTCCTATTCTATCATACTTACAACTGTAGTA
>NZ_JBXKJL010000516.1:0-2797 GCF_056994735.1 Geomonas sp. | reverse complement strand
TTATGAGCGGTCACCCAACGGGTTTCGATGTGCTCTCGCAGGCGTTCCAGGTCTACCCTGTCGGCCATGATCCACACTGCATTGATTGTCAAATGGTTGTAGGGACGATCCTGGCGAAGCCAGTAGTTGTCCACAACGGACATGGATTCACGGTCTAGGTTGAGCATGACTAAACCCGGTCTCTTGCTACGCGATGTACAACTTTACCAGATAGGTTTTAAAGTGGTCTAACTATCGTTGTAGGCTATTGATGAACAAATGAAATTCTAATCTAGCGGACGATAGCCATGCCAATAGAAGAGTTTATCATCACGGTGCTTTGTTGGGTGGACGAACGGTTTATATCAAGGGATTTAGGGAGCAGTGGAACGTAAAGCCCGGTTAAGCATCCCCGGTAGCGTTAATGTAACCCACCGCGCCAGGGCTAACGCATGAAATTGCAGGGCGCGGGCTCAGGGTTTAGCGCATTGGGGTAAGCTGCCTCTTTCTTCAAGAAGAGGCCATGGCATTTTGATCGACCCACTGATCAAGCATTTCTCCGACCTCGATGATCCGCGCTGTCCGGGTAAGGTCGAGCATCGGCTGATTGATATTCTCGTGATCGCGGTCTGTGCCGTGATCGCCGGTGTCGAGAGCTGAGACGACATCGCCCTCTATGGGCGTAGCAAGCTGGACTGATTACGGCAGTTTCTCGCCTTGCTCAACGGCATTCCCTCACATGATACGTTTCGACGCGTCTTCACGCGGATCGACCCGGATGCCTTCGAGACCTGCTTCACCGCCTGGGTAGGCACGATCGCCACGCCTGGCGAGCCGGAGGTGGTGGCGATTGATGGCAAGACGCTACGCCGCTCCTTCGACCGGGGCCGCGACCTGGCGACGTTGCATCTGGCCAGTGCCTGGGCCAGTGAGCAACAACTGGTGTTGGGGCAGCGCCGGGTGGACGGCAAGTCCAATGAGATTACCGCCATTCCCGAATTACTCAAGGTCTTGGCGCTGGAGAATACATTGGTGACGCTGGATGCCATGGGCTGCAGGGCTAACGCATGAAAATTCCGGCCTCAAAGGGATCAAAGACTTATATCTGGCCAGACCATGTGTTGGCTATCATGGAATGCTCTTAAGTTATTGCTTTGGTATTCTACGACTTATTTCATGACGTTAGCCCTGCACTGGCGAAGACTTATCTTGCGCCGCCCCCGGCGGCAGTGGTATACTTCTTAGAAGCTGTTTTAAAATCCTCCGCCCGAGCTGTTCAGGCGAGCCGGCGCAGCAAGATCGAACACATGGCGATTTGAATCATTGCCTCGCTGTTGCGGGTCAGCACTTCGTGGTCTTTGCTATGGCGGCGAAAGGCCAGTAGCCAAGCAAAGGCGCGTTCCACCACCCAGCGCTTGGGCACCACCTGAAAGCCCTTACCCTCATGATCGGTCACCTCCAGGTCGATTTTATGGGTATGTTTGAGCCCCCGTACCCAGTCTTTGAGCGGCTGGCCGTCATAGCCGGCATCAACCCAGAGCTTGCGCAGCCGGCGCACCCCCAAAAGCAACCACCGCTTCAGGAGCGCCTTCACCCCCGCGCGATCCCCCGCATTGGCGGCTGTGACCACCACGCATAGGATCAGCCCCAGGGTGTCGGTCAGTACATGACGCTTGCGCCCCTTTACCCGCTTGCCGCCATCGAACCCCACCGCCGTGCCTTGGGTGGCGGTCTTGACACTTTGACTATCGACGCTGCCCGCGGTCGGCTCCGGATGACGACCTTGGCGCCCCCGCGCTAGCGCCGTCAACTCCTCCATCACCTCGCGCCAGGCCTCTTGGCAGCTAGCACGGTTGAAGTACCCGTAGACCGTTTGCCACGGCCCAAACTCGCGCGGCATCTGCCGCCACTGACAGCCCGTTTTCACCACATACAGAATGGCATTCAACACCTGCCCACGGTCCGCCCCTGGCCGACCGGGCTTGCCCGGGCCGCTCTTCGGCTCCGGCAGGAAGCGTTCCAGCAGGGTGCGTTGGCTTTCCGTCAGGTCGGATGGATAGTGCCTGGGAGCTGCTGAGCTCATCGTACTGACCTCGTCTGATGGGGGGTGGCACCTCCATGATGGCAGGTCAGTACGATCCTTGCAGCTCTCTACAGGGTTTTAAAACAGCTTCTAATTCGGCGCTACAGATCGGCAGGGCGCACGTCAGCAGTCCGCCGACGGCATTGCGCTGGGCCTGGGCAATCTGTGACAAGGCGTCATTGCACCGGGCCACCTCACTGGCGACGCGGCTCTGAAGGTCGAGCACGGTGTCCTGCTGGGCTTGCAGGGGTGCTTGTGCGTCTCTAATGGCGGCCCGTGCTGTTTCGATCTGCTGGAGGATCGGCTCCGGCGACGATGCCGCCCACGCCGCGTCCAGGGTACTGTTCCAGGTGGTTTGCAGGTTTGCCAGGCGGCTCAGCGCCTCCCGGAGGTCGACGGCCCGCTGCGTAACCAGGTTCAGCCAGCCGGCCGCCTTGAACTGCCGCCGTTGCCAGGATTGCTCCTGCGCCTGGAGGGTTTCGAGCGTCGGCTGCTGTTGGAGAAGGCTCAGGGTTCCGGCGAATTCCTGATCGATCCGGGTGCTGACCTCGGCCAGGGCTTGCTGGATCGTCTCGATTTCAGGACTGGGAGCCAGATTCGTGGTCAAGGTGCGGAGCAGAGTGGCCAACTCCGTGGCCTGTGCCGCGACCTCTGCCGGCGGAATGGCCGTTGCGGGCGGTGGTGTCGTGGTCTGCTTGGGTGCCGACGGGGTTGGTTCCGCCGCCGCACCGGGAG
>NZ_JBXKJL010000515.1:0-22173 GCF_056994735.1 Geomonas sp. | reverse complement strand
TGCACGGTGAAATGAATTGCTTCAAGGACAGCTTCAAGGAAAGCTCCGTCGACATCTTCTCCAGCTCAGGTGCGCTGATAGCCACCGAACAGGGCCAGCCAGTCTTCAAACCGGTGGACCCCCTAACTCTCGAAGGATCCCTCCACCGCTTCTTCTGCCGACGCCATGATTAATCAGCCCGTCCCTCACCTGCCCTGACGCCCCCATCACCAGCTCCTCTTGGTTGGCGTCGACCAGAGCCCATATCAAGACCACCTGGCTCTCCCCACCGGCGCACCTACCCCTTCCCCACATACTCCCTGAACGCCTGACGCAGCGCGGCTTGAACTATCATCGAGGCCACGTGTGCGTTGGGGAAGCCGGCAAATGGAATTGACGTCACCCGCCTGATTATCCTGGGCCAGGTAAAGAGATCCACCCACAGATCCTTCAGCGCCTGCTCGTGTTCCTCATTTGTCCCCTCCACCTGCCGGATGATGGAGTGCATGCCGTCGTAGTAATCCCACTGGCCGCGCACGGTCACATCGTCCTTCCACTCCTCGTGGGTCGCCGTCCCCGGGTACGGGACGACCATGACCGGATGCGGCGTGATGGAAAGCCGGTCGCAGAAGTCGATCACCGACTGGTACCGGGAAAGGGGCTCGTTCTTGGAGCCCATCATGACGAAGAGCACCACGTCGATGCCGTTATCCCTTATCTTCTTGAGCGCGTCCTCCCTCTTGGAGAGCATCTTCGAGGTGGCGCCGTATTCCTTGAGCGTCGCGTCGCTGAGACTTTCCCACCCGATCCACACCTGCATCAGTCCCGAGCGCCGCGCCCACTTCAGCATTTCCTCGCCCATCGGGTGCTGAACGGAAGCGATGCTGGTCTCGCCAACCCACTTGACCCCTTTCAACGACTTCGACATCTCCCTGAAAAGCTCGGTGTACCTCGGCACATCCGGTCCCCAGCTGTCGCCGTCGGTGCAGAACCACATCTTGTGATTGCAGCTGCCGATATCCTTTATGACCTCGCCGATGGGACGGTATCTCATCTTGCTGCCGTGGAGCTGCGGGGTCCCGCAGAACTTGCAGTCGTACGGACAGCCGCGTGAGGTGAAGAAGGAGCGGAATATGTACCCGGGAGCGAGATCGCGGCGGGGATAAGGGACATGGTCCACCGGCAGCAGCTCGCCGCGGTAAAAGGGCTGTAGCGCCCCGTTCTCGAAGTCGTCGAAAAGCTGTGGCAGCACGCTCTCGGACTCGCCGACCACGACGGCGTCCGCGTGCTCCTTGGCCTCCTCCGGAAGGGCGGAGGGATGCGGTCCCCCCATCATCACCTTCACCCCGCGCGCGCGCAGCGTGTCGGCGACCCGGTAGGCCCAGGAGGATTGGTGGGTAAGGATGCTGAAGCCGACGATATCGGCATCGATGGAATCAATGGAGAAGTTTTCGACATTGGCGTTAATCAGCCGGATGTCGGAGTCGGGGCGGATGCTGGTGGTGAGCCCGGCAAGGTACTCCAGGACCGGGGGCATGAGCGGAATGCTCCTTACCTGGACGCCCGCGTGCCCCAGGGGAGGAAAGATGTAGGCGATCTTCATTGAGTGTCAACTCCGTTCCGCCTTCCCTAAGGGAGGGTTACTGCTCCTCCCTGGGCGAAGGATGGTTGGTGGCGGAAGTACTGCCGGCAGATCCACCGATGCCCCCTCCCCTTCAGGTGAGGACCAGGGTGGGGATGGGGTTTATCGGTCGGCCAACGCCGCCGTCAGCCTCTCCACGGTCCTGTCAAATTCGTCCTTCGCCAGTGCCTTGTAGAAGTCCGCGCGGGCCGACAGATGGAGCACGCGCTTCCCGTTCTCTTCACGCACCACACCGGAAAGCTCCCGCCGATAATAGACCAGGCGCCAGACGAGGGCGGCCAGAGCCAGCACGAACCCGAGATAGATGAACTCCTGTCCATACTCCTTGGTTACCAGGAACCTGACCCAGAAACTCTGCTCCTTGAAGATCAGCCGGAGACCGTCGAACCCTACCCCCTCGCCGACACGGACCGTGTTACCGCAAAGGCGCCGGCCGTTCCTGCTGACCTCCAGGTGAAAGGCCGGGTTCTTGAACTCCTCGCTGCGGGTGCGGTCTTCGCCGCCGGCCACCACGTGATCCGGGTAGTACACGGCAGCCACGTCATAGCCGAGGAGCTTGAAGGCGTCCCTCTTCCCCTTGAGGACGTTCAGCTTCACATAGGCGCCGTCAATCTCCTTGCCGGAGGCATCCTGCACCACGAACAAGGGGGCGATGCCGAGATCGTTAAAGAGAACGGAGGCACGCCCTGTCTTGTACGGGGTGTTTATCCCAACCAGATGCTGTCGGCCAGCTTCGTCCTTGAGGGTGATCTTGATTCCCGTTGAGACTCCCTGCTCCACCTCGGGAGCAACCGACTCGACAAGGAACTTCAGATCCGGCGCTCCTCCAACCTTAGGCAGCTTGGGCGAAGCGTTATACCTCTCAACCTGACCAAGGAACGGCTCCCTCTCGGCTACATCGACGAAGCCCGTGAACCTGGTGTAGAAAGCCAGCAGCCAGCCAAGGAGCATCAGGAAGAAGCTGAGATGGAAAAGGAGCGTTGCCAGCGGCGACAGGCGGTTTTTGACGGCGAGGAAGGAATCCCGGCTCCCAAGGAAGTGGTATCCGGCTGCTGTCATCAGCGCCGGCATGCGTGCCTGGGCTTCATCGTCCAGCTCAAGCCGGTATTTAAACGCGGAGGAAGATTCCGGCCGCCCGAGCTTCTCATCATTGATCGATACCTTCCTGAGAACCAGCGGGATCCGCTGCTTCATGACCAGCACCAGGTTCAGGAAGAAAAATCCCCAGATCACCAGGGTTATCGGCGCGGTGTAGATATCCGTCAGCTGAAGCGCATGGTCCATCTTCGCCATAAGAGGTGACGACGCCTGCCACTTCAGGTACATTTCCCGCCCGACCAGTGAGCGCTGCGGCAGCAGGAATCCCGTGGTGAATACCGTCACCAGCGCCAGGATCAGGTGGAGGGTGCAGCGGAGTGACCCGAGGTATTTAAGGAGCCGTTTGAGCATTAGCTTCTCGATCAGGAAAACCTGAAGACATGGACCGTGCTCTTCATGAGGATGGAGACGCCGAAGAAGTTGATGATAACCGTGGCCAGAGCCCCGATCATCAGCCATGCGAAGCGGGTGCCGCGCCACCCCATGGTCACCCGCAGGTGAATGGCGGCGCCGTACATGAGCCAGGAGATGAGGGACCAGGTCTCGATCGGATCCCAGCTCCAGTAGGCGCCCCACAGGTCCTTGGCCCAGATGGCGCCGGCGGCGATCATGATGGCGTTGGTGATGAAGCCGAAGACGAGGTAGCGGAACATCAGGTCATCAAGCCTCTCCGGGGAGAGATCCTCGAAGCGCTGCATGCTGGAAAGCCCGGCCGCTGCCCGTTGAGCTGCGCGTTCCTTCAGGAGAAAGATGACGCCCGCGGCCATGGCCAGGACGTAGGCGCCGAAGGATAACCAGGCGAAGAAAACATGGATGCCGAGCCAGAATGATTTCAAAGTGGCCGCCATCGGAGCCAGCGTCGGGTTGCGCATTACCCCGTACCCCATGATCAGCATGGCAGTCGGCACCGTTGCCACCGCCAACACACGCAGGGGCTTTTGCCGCCAGGCGACGTACAGGGTAGAAGCGATGATGAACCAGCCTCCCATCAGGCCGTTTTCGTAATCGGTACTCCAGGGGAAATGCCCCTGCGCCACATAGCGGGCCGCCACGGCACCGGTGTGCAGGAGGAATCCGATGCAGACCAGTAGCAGGAGCTTAGAGACGACCTTCTCGTTTCTGAATACCAGCGCGTAGATGTTGCCGCCGCTGGCGAATGCATAGAGAACGAGGGCAGTCCAGAAAAATATCGCTTCGTAAGTAGCCATTACCTCACCTTCGTTCTTGAAAGGCATTTAAAGGGCATGCCTATCCCGTCTACCCCTGTGAACCGCCTCCCGGTTCTCTCCCGAACGTCATTGCCGCCAAAAGAGCAACCGCCAGCACTCCCGCCGATACCAGGAAGGCGTGGAAGCCGGGACGGCTTCGGATGTCCAGCACCGCGTATTTGCGTGGTTCCTCGATGGTCACCACCACGCCCTGCACCGGCACCTTCTGGCCGATGGCGACGGCACCGTCGAAAAGGCCCAACTTGCCCCTGCGCACGTTCAGCCAGAAGCCACCCTTGCCGCCATTCTTCGGGGACTCCTTCCAGAGATAGAAGTCGTATGGCAGGGTGTCGAAGTTGAACGAGTCTGCCTGCCCCAGGCGATCGAGGTCGAGCTTGACGTAACTCCGTTCCAACTCCCCCTTCTCTTCACTGGTAATGATAACCAGGGGGGCCAGAGAGCTCCTCGAGTAGCGGATCTCGCTCCCCCCGAGCTTTTCCCACGCGGTACCCACTTCCCTCCCGCTCCCGCGCTGCACGATGACCACCCGTCCCTTCTTGCTGTCAGGGTCCACCCTGGTCAAAGTGAAAGCCAGGGCGGGAATGGGTGCCAGCGGCCCTCTTTTAACGGAACGGAACATCGGCGGGACTGGCTCGTAGGCTTCACCCTCAGCCAGGCCCACGGTCCCTTCAAAGCGGAAGAGATAGCTGTACGCACCGGAGACCAGCACGAAAAGCGCGGCCAGATACAGAGCGAAGCGGAGCAAGTGGAGCCTGCGCCGTAAGGCCCCTGCTGCTCCCGCAATAAGGTTGAGAAAAAGGAGGATCGCAAAGAGTCTGAAAGAGACGAGATCGAACGGCTCCCAGCCGAAAGGCACCGAGCCTGCTGCGGCAAGGATCAGGTACCAGGCTGCCAGGGCGATCACCAGTCCCAGGGTGAGCACGGGAGAACCGGCTTTGCTGAAGAACCTAGGCACCCTTCTTCTCCTCCCTGACCGGCTCGTAACTCTGAACAAGCCACCTTCCGCCCTGTCTCACCAGTTGATACCGGAAAACCGATCCCGCCCCGTGAACGTCGGCCACAGACTTCCAGCTCTTGTCGTTCTTGTACTGGTAATTCCAATCTTCGCTGCACATCGCGGTGGCCTTGAAGGGGCCCTCTACCTTCACGCTCTTGATCTCCAGCGACGCAAGGTCATAGACCAGCACCCTTCCGCCCATGGCGACAAAGCTGGCGTCCTTGGTCAGACGGTGGCGCATTCCGGGCGTGGCAGGAATGGCGTACACCGCGGTCTTGTTGGCTTCGGAGGCATAAACGTCCATCAGTCGGTTGTTGAATTCTGTTACGGACTCCTTGATCTTCGCGGTCTCTTCCATGCCAGGGACGATCCGGGATACGAGGTAGCGGAAGTAAGCTCCATCGAGGACCGTTCCCAGCAAAAGGAGAGCGCAGAGACAGGTGACAAGAGTGAGCATATATCTCATGAGGTGTACCTTGAAATAGGATAGCGGCCCTGAAAATTCATTAAATGTAGCCTCAGACCCCTGAAAGATCAAGGAGAAAAACCGGAGGCTTTGGGGTTCAAGGTGTCGCGACACAGAGCACTCCACCTTTCCACAAGTACCTCTCCCCTCGCGTATTTCTCATAACCTGTTGCCGTTCTTCCGCTGTGCCTGCGCCACAAAAAAGGGCGGCTGAAAAAGCCCGCCCTTCTGAAGAACCGGTTGTGGTTGTGGAGTCGGGATCTCCCGGTGTGGGAGATCCCTTTTGTGATGCTACTGCAACGGCCTGGAGTAGGTCGGGGCATTGATCCTGCCCGTGCCGGCAGAGCCGTCGTGCTTGTTGCAGGGGCCGCCCCAGGTGGAGGAAGCGGTGTAGCAGCTCGGAGTGGTGGTCGTTGACCAGTTGGCGTCGGAGATGTTGTATCCGTGCGACCCGCCGTACATGAAGCGGTAGCTCTTGGTCGCCCCTTGGGTCAGCGTGGTGATGCTGCGGTTATTCCCGTGGATCCCGCCGATATCGTTGACCCCGCCGCCGCCGTGGCAGTTGAAACAGACGATGCCGCGGTCGGTGTAGGACCCAGGGGTCCACGGGTATGAGTCGAAGCTGCTGTGCTCGATGCGAGCCTTGCCGGTGACGGTCACGTTGCTGAGGTTGTACACGGTGCTCAGGTGGCAGCGGTAGCAGACGAAGGTGCCGGTGCCGTCATTGGCGTTGATGGCGGCAGCGTCAGCACCGTTTTTGTCCTGCAGCATGCGGGTGGCGTTACGGGCGCCGTGGGCGTTGCTCTCGTTGAGGTGACAGTCGGAGCAGTGGAGACCGGTGTCCCAGGTGACGGCCACGCCGTCTTTGGAGGTCCCGGTGAAGCCGCCGCGGGTGGCGTAGGTCGACGCGTAGGAGGCGGTGTACCTCTTGGTGTAGATGTTCAGGTTGTGATGGCTGGCGTAGGCGCTCCCGACCAGGTTACCGGAGTTGAACTGCGCCTTGACGTTCAGAGGCGTCCCGCCGTCAAGGGGGTTGAACGGAGTCAGCCTCCTGGTCGTCGAGGCTCCGGTGTCGACTCCTGTGCCGCCCGAGTTGACGGAGATGGTGAGCGCGCCGTCGCTGTCGTGGCATCCGAGGCAGAAGCGGTCCATGTTGTCGCGATCGGTCGAGGTGATGGTGGCTCCGCCGTTACGCTTGCCGGGCCAGTTCCAGAAGTTGGTTCCGGCTGTCCCCGGGTTTGCCTGGCTGTCGACGTTCCTCAGCATGACCAGACCGCCGGTAGCATGGGAAGCAGTCTGTTTTACCGATGTCTCGGTGGAGGTGGTGTCACCTTCGGCATGGCAGATGATGCAGTCCACGTTCTTGACGGTGGTGTTCTTGATGTGGCGGCTCGGACGGACGAAGTCGTCGCCGGTGTTGCCCAGGGTGGCGCCCACGATCTGCTGCCTGGTGCCGCGCGGGGTGTTGTGGCAGCCGGTGCAGCTGCCGCCGGAGCCCTTGAAGCCGGCGCTGTGGTTATGGCACTGGGTGCAGTCTACGGTGCCGTTGTGGCCCGAGGCCGTGTTGTTGTACTTGTGGTAAGAGGTCTGGCTGTGGCATACCTCGCAGATACGGGTCGAGGTCGTGTGCACGGTGTCGGAGCCCAGATCGGTGGCCGGGTTCAGCACCGTTACCGAGACGGAAGCGGCGTTGTTGGAGCCCCAGTTGGAGCCGTCACCGGTGCTGATGCTGTTCCTGACCCTCTTGATGTTGGTCGAATCCATACTGTGGCAGGTCGAGCAGGTAAAGGCGCCGTACTTCTTGCCCGGCTCGCCCCAGCCGCCGTTGGCGCTCCACTTGGTGGAGCCGGTGTTGGTGCTGTTGTGGAGCATGTAGTTGTTGGCCCAGGCGGTCTTGGCCGGCGTGTAAGGTCCTACGGTGGCGCCGCCCGAGGAGAAGTTACCGCGGGTATCCTTCGCGAATATCTTGTAGTAGAAGGCCGTACCGTTGGCCAACGGGGAATCGGTGAAGTTGGCGATGTTCCCCACGTAGGCGACGGTGCTGGAACCGACGGTGTTGCCTTCCAGGTAGTTGGTCCCTTCGACGGGGGTATCGGTGACCGCTGCCCCTGCCCTGCGCAGTACTACGACGCTGGCGAAGTCGCTGTCGACCGGGTTGGTCCAGTAGAGCGAGTTGGAAGCCACCCCTGCGGCGCCGCCTGCCGAGGTGACGTTACCCGGAGAGAGGTTGTCGATGGTGACGGTGGCCGAGGTCGAGTCGCTGTAGCTCTTCGGGTTGGTAGAGGTAAGCGCGGTCACGGTCCCGGTGACAGCATAGGTGGCGCCCGGAGGTGCAGGCATGGCCGTGTCAGCCAGCGGTATGATTTCTACCCAGTAAGTAGTGGCGGTCGTGGTGGCCGTGATGGAGGTGGTGAGCGGAATGTTGACCACGTTGACAGCCGGGTTGGTGACAGAACCGTAGGTGGTGGCGTTACCGTCAGTTATCAGGATGGTCCCGATACCGGCGTAGGTCCCGGAGGCGAGGGTCACGGTGACCGCGGTGACGGTGTCGGTACCGGCCTGGGTCTGCAGGGTGAAGGCATCGAGATCGGTCTGGATGTCGCCCGGCTTCAGCGTCACGTTGGTTTCGCCGGTGCCGGTCCCGACGGTGGTGGTCGCCGCAGCGGTGGTGAAGCTCGTGGTGGTGCTGTAGGCGGTGGTGTTGCCGGCGGCATCCTTGGCCTTCACATGCCAGTAGTAGGTGGTGCTGATGGCCAGCGTCGGGGTGAAGCTGTTCGAGGTCTGCCAGGCGCTCTGCTGCACGCCGGTGGTGAAGCCGCTGTCGGTGGCGATCTCGAAGAAGTACTGCACCGCTGCGGTGGTGTTGGCGTCGGTCGCGCTTGTGGAGACCAGGGAGGAGGTCGTGGCCACTCCGGTCGCGAGGTTTGCCGGAGCCGAGTTGGCAAGACCTGCCGGCGCCACGGTATCGACGATGACGCTCACGCTGGCCGGAGTCGGGTCGGCATTGGCGGAGGTGTCCTGTGCCTTGGCCAGGATGGTGTGGGTCACGTAGTCTTCAGCAGGGAGCGTCCAGGAGAAGGACCAGCTGCCGGTGCCGGTGGCGGCGCTCCAGGAGGTGCCGTTGTTGGTGGAGACCTGGACCGAGCCGAGCGCGTTGGTCCCCGCCACTGCCGTACCGGTGATGGAGAGCGGCGAAGTCGAGTTCACCGTACTTGCCGCCGGCGCGGTGATGGTGGTGTCGGGCGGAACCACGCCGGAGGTGAAGCTCCAGGTGGCCGTGTAGGCGGTGGTGTTGCCGGCGGCGTCTTTCGCCATCACGTGCCAGTAGTAGGTGGTGGCGGGAGCCAGCAACGGGGAGAAGCTGGTAGCACTCTGCCAGCCGCTCTGCTGCACACCGGTGGTGAAGCCGCTGTTGGTGGCGATCTCGAAGAAGTACTGTACGGCGGCGCTGGTGTTGCCGTCCGTCGCGGAGCCGGAAGTCAGGGCCGAGGTGGTCGGTACCGCGGTAGCGCCGTTGGCGGGCGTCGCGTTGGCGAGACCGGCCGGAGCCACGTTATCTACCCTGATCGTCACTGAAGCCGGAGTGGCGTCGGCGTAACCGAGGGTGTCCTGGGCCTTGGCCAGGATGGTGTGGGCTACGTAGTCTTCGGCAGCCAGGGTCCAGGCGAAGGACCAGCTGGCGGTCCCGGTTGCGGCGCTCCAGGAGGTGCCGTTGTTGGTCGATACCTGCACCGAGGCCAGCGGGTTCCCCCCTGCCGTAGCGGTACCGGTGATGCCGTAGGAGGCGCCGGTGAGCGTTGCCGCGGCAGCAGGCGCGCTGATGGCGGTCTCCGGCAGCGCGATGGCTGAGGGCGACGCGGAAACGGTGGCGCCGGCGGAGAGGTTCGTCACCTCGTCCATGGCGCAGACGCGGTAGGAGTAGGTCGTCCCGTTGACCACGGCGGTATCGAAGTAGGCGGTGCCGTTGCCGGTGTAGATGGCGGCGCCGGTGCAGTCAGCCGGAGCGGTCGATCCTGTCGCCTTGACCAGCTTGTAGGAGTTGACGGGGTCGAGGCCTGCGCCGGCATCGGTGGCAGCGGTCCAGGAAAGGTTCAGGAAGCCGTCGCCGGAGGCGATGGAGGCGGTGCCGTCGGTCGGTGCGGTGGTGTCGATACCGAAGTCGAGGCCGGTGGCCACGGTGAAGTCGGGGGTGCCGGTGAAGGCGGTCCAGGCACTGGCCGCGCCCTTGTTGTCCTTGGCGCGGACCCTCCAGTCGTAGGAGCCGTCGGCCAGGGCGCTGCAGGTTGCCTTGGCGGTGGCCGGACCGGTTACGTAGGAGCTGGCGCAGTCGGCGGTGCCGTCGTTGTTGAGGTCGACTTCGAGGAGGACGGGGTCGCTGTTGCCGCCGTCCACGGTGGCGCCGATGACCACCACGTTGGTGGTGGCCCCGCCGCCCGAGGCGATGGCGGTGGTGCCGTCAGCCTGGTACTGGGCAAGTACGGTCGGGGTAAGCGGGGCAGTATTGCTGAGGCTAACGGTGAAGTCAGGGTCGGAGCCGCCGAAGTCTACCCAGGCGCTGTTGAGGGTGCCGTCGGAGGTCCTGGCCCTCCATTTATAAGAGAGCCCGTCGGCGAGCCCTGTGCAGGTGGCGGTGGCAACGGAGCCGCTGGCAACCGCCACGCTCGAGCAGGTGGCCACGCCGGCGAAGGTGTTACCGTTGGTGATGACCTCTACCTGCAGCGAGACGTTGTCGTTGTTGGCGTCGGAGACGGTGGACTTGACCAGCACAGTCCCTTCGGTGGTGGTCCCGCCCTGGGCGATGGTGGTCACCCCGTCGGTCTTGTACTGAGCGGCGGTCGGAGCGTTCGGTGCGGTCGGCCCGATGGTGCTGAAGCTCCAGGTGGCGGTGTTGGCCGAGATGTTCCCCGCTGCGTCCTTGGCCTTGACGTGCCAGTAGTAAGTAGTAGCGCCTGCCAGGGTCGGAGCGAAGGTGGTGCCGGTCTGCCAGCCACTCTGCTGGACGCCGGTGGTGAAGCCGCTGTCGGTGGCGATCTCGAAGAAGTACTGGACAGCGGCAGAGATGTTGGCGTCGGTGGCGGCAGAGGAGCCGAGGGTAACCGAGGTTGCCTGGTTGGTCGCCGCGTTGGCCGGGGCGGAGTTGGCGAGCCCTGCCGGAGCGACGTTATCGACGGTGACGGTGACCGAGGCCGGGGTGGAGTCCGCGTTGGCTGCATTGTCCAGCGCCTTGGCCAGGATGGTATGGCTTACGTAGTCCTCGGAAGGGAGCGTCCAGGAGTAGGACCAGGAGCTGGTCCCGGTGGCCGCACTCCAGGAAGTGCCGTTGTTGGTGGAAACCTGCACCGAGCCGAGCGGGTTGGTGCCCGCTACCGCGGTACCGGTGATGCTGACCGGGGTGGTGGTCAGCACTGCGCTGGCTGCCGGGGCGGTCAGGGTGGTATCCGGCGGGGTTATCGGCGTGCTGGTGGTGTAGCTGAAGAGGTACGGCGACAGCATGGTGTTCCCTGCCACGTCCTTGACCCCGGTCCCGGCGGTCACCGTGTAGGAGGTGGAACTCGCCTGGGCGGAGGGGGTGAAGACCGCCTGGGTGCCGGAGCAGCTGGTCCTCGTCCAGCTGGTCGCCGGGCTGATGGTGACCGTGCCGGTGCTCACCGTGGCGCAGTCCATGCTCTCGCTGAAGTTCAGGGTCACGGTGCTGTTGGGGGCGATGCCGGTGGCGCTGTTGGCCGGAACCGTGCTGGTGACGCTGGGTGCCACGGTATCGACCGTGACCGTCACCGGGCTGCCGTACACCAGCGAGACGTTGCCTGCGGCGTCCTTGGCCCAGGGATAGAGGGTGAAGGTGCCGTCGGAGGCCACGGCGTAGCTGGTCGGTGCTGAAGCGAGCCAGCCTGCGTCGGTGGAAAGGGGCGCGGTCGAGCTGGCGGTGATCATGTAGCCGGTAACGCCGACGTTGTCGGTGGCGGCGAATCCGGAGACCGGGATGGTCCTGCTGAGCGAAGGGGTGGTGGCGGCGAAGCCTGCCGAGACTACCGGCTTGGTGGTGTCGGCGGCCGAGGCGGTTACCGTGATGGTGATCGCCTGGGACTTGTTCCCCTTGTTGGTCTTGGTCGTGTAGTAGTGCCCGACGCCGGCGATGTTGATGGTGTAGGTCCCGGCAGGGGTGTCGGCGGGGACGTTGACGACCACGTCGATCCCCATCTTGTCGGCAACCCCGTCCTTGTCGCCGGGGGTGGTGGCTGCACCGTTGTCGTAGGCTGCGCCGGTGGAAACCGCCCACTGGGTGGAGCCGGTCCAGTCGATGCTGTATCCGTTCGGGGAGCTGGGCCAGATGCCGCTGGTGTTCAACACGGTGCCGGTGCGCCAGTTCCAGCCGGCGGTGGCGTCCCAGATGGTGTTCCAGCCGGTGATCCCCGAATTGGCCGCGGTTCCGTTGGCGATCGACCATGCCGTCGGGGTGACGGTAGGAAGGCCGACCACGAACGACATGCCGGTGTTGCCATGGGCGGAGTCGGTCATGCCGGTGGCGATCCACTCGACCTCGAAGGAGCGCCCCGCCTCAACCGTGAGCGCAGTGGGGTTGGCGGGATAGTTGGTCCCGTTGTAGATGATCCCCCAGGCAAAGCTGGCGGTTGGCGAAACGTTGACGTGACACCCGCTGGTAAGACAGGTGGTCGACTTTGTTGGCTGGGCAAGCGCGTCGTGCTGCTGCATCACCAGCAAGGTGAACAGCGCACCCAGGAGCGCCAGCATCATCGATCCACCCAGGCGATTTCTCACAAATCCAGACCTTGCGGCCGGAGCTCTCCGAGTTCTCGACTCTTTCATCGTTCTCCTCATTACCTTCATCGAGCGCTCCTCTTAGTATTGCGTCCAGCTGCTAGCTGAGCTCTTGCTGTCGGTACTGCGTGCCTGCCACTTGAAGCGTCCGTTAAGGAGGCCGCTGCAGGTGGCCGCGGCGGTGGTGCCGCTGGTGACCAGTGCGCTGCTGCAGGTCGGGGTGCCGGTAAAGGCTGCGGTTACGTCGGCCATTTCGACCTCCAGCTTCACGGTGTCGTTATCGGGATCTGTGACCGTCCCTTTAATCACCACCGTGGTCTGGTTGCTGTACTGCCCCTTGGTCAGCACCGTGAGGGCATCGCTCTTGTACTGGACCAGCGAAGCGGGCAGCGCCGGCGGGTTGTTCGGTGCCGGTGCCGCGGTGGTGTAGCTGAAGGGATAGGAAGCCGTCATGGCGTTGCCGGCGCTATCCTTCACCCCCGTTCCGACCGTGACCGTGTACGAGGTCGAGTTGGCCTGGCCCGCGGGGGTGAAGACCGCCTGGGCAGCCGTGCAGCTGGTCTTGTTCCAGGTTACGGCCGGGCTGATGGTGACCGAGGCGGTGGTGACCGTGGTGCAGTCGACGTTCTCGCTGAAGTTCAGGGTGACCGTATTGTTCAGTGTCACAGCAGTCGCGCCATTGGTCGGGACGGTGGTGGAAACGGTCGGGACCACGGTATCGACCACCACCGTGACCGGGGTCCCGTAGACGAGCGAAACGTTGCCGGCGGCGTCCTTGGCCCAGGGGTACAGCGTGAAGCTCCCGTCGGCGCCGACCGTGTAACTGGCGGGTGCGGAGCCGAGCCAGCCGGCGTCGCCGGAAAGGGGCGCGGTCGAGCTGGTGGTGATCATGTAGCCGGTGACCCCGACGTTGTCGGTGGCGGCGAAGCCGGAGACCGGGATGGTCCGGCTGAGCGAAGGGGTGGTGGCGGCGAAGCCTGCCGATACCACAGGTTTGGTTGCATCAGCCCCCCCGGTTACCGTGACGGTGATGGTCTGCTTCACGTGGGCTTTGGTCGAGCCGTCGTGCCCCACACCGGCGACCACCATCGAGTAGGAACCGGCAGCGGTTCCGGCAGGCACCGTGATGATCGCGTCGGTACCCATGTTGTCGGCCACGCCGTCCTTGTCACCGGCGGAGGCGTTGTCATAGGCTGCGTTCCTGGTCCCGGAGTCCCAGGCCGAGGTATCGAAGTTGATGGTGTAGCCGTCCGGGCTGGAGGGGAACTCCGTCGCCGTGGTGAACTTGTTGGCCGTGGCCCACCCCGCGGCCACCCCGTCGGTCGCGTCCCAGATGGTGTTCCACCCGGTGATGGCGGGGGTGTTGGCGGTACCCTTGGCGATCGTCCAGCCGGTCGGCAAGGCCGCGAGCAGGCCCACTGCGACCTGGGTGGGAGCGCCGGTCACGTTGTTGACCTTCCAGTCGACCTCGAAGCTGCCGCCGGCCGCGACGGAGACGCTGGTGCCGACCGTACCGTTGATGGCGGTGGTGATGGTGGCGTTCGGGTCGACCAGCACATGGCAGCCGGAACCTGTGCAGGATCCGTACTTGGTGGGCCAGGCCTGGGCGTACTGGGGCAGGAAGTAGGATGTGGCGATGAAGCCGCCGAGAAGGAGCGCGATCACCAGCGAGACCATGACGTTCATGCACGCCCGGCCGCTCATATTGCCGAATAACCCGCCGAAGCTCTCGCCAACTGCCTTTGCCCCCGGACCGTCCACTGGTTCTGCATGCGCCGAAACATATTCAGAACCCAAAGCTGTCTCTGCTGCCCGTTTTCTCATAGAGTTCCTCTTCCCCATCATTGTTTTGCCTGTTGAAGCTGCTATCCGATCAGCGCCAGATGCGCCGTTCAAATCCCTTTAAATCCTGCCGCCCTGCCCTCTTCGGGTTCCACCCTCTCAACTTGAACCTCCCTCCCCCGGGAGGGCGAGGGGACTTCGATGGGGGGGAAAGGGGCCACCTCGACAAGGGTGGCCCCGGAGTCAACCTACATGTTGGTGTGGCACATCATGCAGTCCTGGGCTCCGCCGAAGTCGGTGGTCCAGTTGACCGTCACGCCGTTGTGGCAGGCGATGTTGGAGCAGTTGCCGCCGACGTAGCTGCCCACGGTGAGGTAGTTCTTCGACTTGTCGTAGGCCGAGGCGGTGCCGTCCTTGTAGATACGGCTTGTGTTGGACCAACCTGCCAACCCGCTGGTGTAGGCGGCGAACCCGGTGCTTCTGATCTGCGCCTTGGACTTCACGATGGTCACCGGAGCGAAGGAGACGTTGTTGGCGCCGTTCACGTGGAAGGCGAGATTCGTGATCCTCGCCGCGCCGGTAGCGTCGACGTTGTTGCCGGTGGTGTTGCCGTGGCAGCTAGCCGTGGAGCAGTTGGTGTTGTACTTGTTGCGCGCCAGGTTCACCGTGTCGTAGTGGCAGATGTTGCAGCCGATAGTGGTCGCCTGGGCCGGGTCGCCGTGGCCCGCGTTCACGCCTACCGCGCCGGAGGCCGGGAGGAGGCCGCTGGTGCCGGTGTAGATGTCGTCGTAGTGGATGGCGACCTTGTGGAGCAGGTGCGAATCCGTGCTCGGGGCATTCTCGTGGCAGCCGCTGCAGCGGGTGGCCGCGGTGAAGGTCTGGTTCCACTGCGGGGTGGTGACGTTGTAGTGGCAGTAGACGTTGGAGCACTTGACCGTGCCGGTGCCGATGCTACCCACGAAGCCCGCTGCTGAGTTCTTGTTGCGCAGCACGCTGCCGCCGGTCACCGTCGAAGTCTCCACCTCGACCACGCCATCCATGTGGCTCGCCAGGGTGACCGGGTGGCAGTTTGCACAGCCGTAGGCGTAGGGCTTCCAGGTTACCCCGTCGGTATCGCTGCCCGACGAGAGGTTGGCGGTGTAGTTGTAGAACGGCAGCGTGGCCCAGGCGGTGCCGATGTGCCTGGTGTGGGCGCCGGACAGAGTCGGGTGGCAGCCCTTGCAGTCCATGGTGCTTCCCCATACGGCGTTGGCGCTGGTGAAGTTGGTGCCGCTGTGGCAGCTGATGTTCGAGCAGGTCTTGCCGCCGATGTAGCTGAAGGATTTGGTCCCGCCGTTGAATACGTCGACCGACCTGTTGGTGTGGCTGCCGATGATGGCGGTGCCGGTGGCGTCCACGGTGTTGCTGTGGCAGTAAACGCAGGTGGTGGCCCCGTCGGTCTTCACGTGCTTCTGGTGGCTGTTGGCGTTGTTAGCCGCGGAGCCGCCGTTCACGTAGTTAGGCTCGCCCGCCACGCTGTTGAAGGCCACCCCGGCGGTCGGGGTAACCTGGGCGCCGTGGCAGCCCTTGCAGCTGAGAGCCGCACCGCTCCAGGAGGGGTTTGCCGGTTCGACCGTGGCCACCATGCCGGCCTGGCCCTTCTTGCCGGAAGTGTGGCAGTAGCTGGCGGAGCATACCCCGCCGGCGTAGGTGGAGCTCTTGCCTGCCCTCACGCCGGAGTAGTCGACGAAGGCGTTGCCGTGCTTGGTGGTGTCGGCGATGGAGCTGTCGCTGGAGGCGGTCTTGGCGTGGCAGTCGACGCAGCCGTAGTTCGCGCCCAGCAAGGTGGCGTTGTTCATGTGCGCGGCGTGCTTGCCGGTCGCCAGGATGTTGGTTCCCAGCGAGGCAGGACCGCCGTGGCAGCCGTTGCAGCCCAGGGTGGCGCCCCACTGGGCGTTGCCGACCGAGGCGATGATCCCGTTGCCGCTGTGGCAACTGATGTTGGAGCAGGTCTTGGCGGGCTGCTTCCCGAAGGTCTTGCCGTTACCCGCCGTGTAGTTCACGAAGGAATTCAGATGCTGCCCGGCGGCCACGATGGAGGTGCCGTTTGTGGTGGTCTTCGAGTGGCAGTAACCGCAGGTAGCCGCGCCGGAGCTGCCGACGTGCTTGAGGTGCGAGTTGGCGTTTGCGGCCCCCGCCCCGCCGTTCACGTAGTTCGGCTCGCCCGCCACGCTGTTGAAGTCGACCCCGGCAGTCGGGGTAAGCTGGGCGCCGTGGCAGCCGTTGCAGGAAAGCGCCGCGCCGCTCCAGGAGGGACTCCCCGGCTCGACCGTGGCCACCATCCCGGCAGTCCCCTTCTTGCCGGAGGTGTGGCAGTAGGTATTGGAGCAGACGCCCCCTGAGTAGGTCGCACTGTTACCGGCCCTGACACCGGAGTAGTCGAGGAAGGAGTTCATGTGCTTGGTGGTATCGGCGATGGCGGTGTTGACCACCACGGTCTTGGCGTGGCACTCGGCGCAGAGCAGGTTGTCTCCGATCACTGAGGCCTGGTTCACGTGCTGGGTGTGCTTCCCGGTGGCGATGATGTTGGTCCCGAGAGCCGCCGGGCCGCCGTGGCAGCCGTTGCAGTCCAGGGTGGCGCCCCATTGCGCCGTGGCAACAGAGGCGACGATGCCGCTGCCGCTGTGACAGCTGATGTTCGAGCAGCTCTTGTTGGTCACCCTGCCGAAGCTCTTGCCGTTACCGGCGGTGTAGTTGGCGAAGGTATCCATGTGCTGGCTGCCGGCGATGATGGCGGTGCCGTTCGCGGTGGTCTTCGAGTGGCAGTTGGCGCAAGCGCTCGCCCCGGTGGTCACGTGCTTCTGGTGCGAGTTGGCGTTGTTCGCCCCTGCCCCGCCGTTCACGTAGTTCGGCTCGCCGGCGGTCGAGTTGAAGGCCACGCCCGCGGTCGGGGTGACCTGGGCGCCGTGGCAGCCGTTGCAGCCGATCGCACCGCCGCTCCAGGAGGGATTCGCCGGCTCGACGGTGGCCACCATGCCGCTCTTGCCCTTCTTGCCCGAGCTGTGGCAGTAGGTGGCCGAGCAGACGCCGCCGCTGTAGGTCGTGCTCTTTCCTGCCTTGACGCCTGAGTAGTCGAGGAAGGAGTTCATATGCTTGGTGGTGTCGGAGATGGTCGTGTTGCTGGAGACCGTCTTCGAGTGGCACTCGGCGCAGCCCAGGTTGTCGCCGATGACCGAGGCCTGGTTGGTGTGCTGGGTATGCTTGCCGCTGGCCAGGATGTTGGTGCCAAGGGCGGCAGGTCCGCCGTGGCAGCCGTTGCAGTCGAGCGTCGCGCCCCACTGGGCGTTCCCTACGCTGGCCACGATGCCGCTGCCGCTGTGGCAGCTGATGTTGGAGCAGGTCTTGTTGGCCAGTTTCCCGAAGGTCTTGCCGTTACCCGCCGTGTAGTTCACGAAGTTGTCGGTATGCTGGCTCCCCGCGATGATCGAGGTGCCGTTCGCGGTGGTCTTCGAGTGGCAGTTCGCGCAAGCGCTGGCCCCGGTGGTCACGTGCTTCTGGTGCGAGTTGGCGTTGTTCGCCCCTGCCCCGCCGTTCACGTAGTTCGGCTCGCCCGCGGTCGAGTTGAAGGCCACACCCGCGGTCGGGGTCACCTGTGCGCCGTGGCAGCCGTTGCAGGAAAGCGCCGCGCCGCTCCAGGAGGGATTCGCCGGCTCGACGGTGGCCACCATGCCGGAGAGACCCTTCTTGCCGGAGGTGTGGCAGTAGGTGGCCGAGCAGACGCCGCCGCTGTAGGTCGTGCTCTTGCCTGCCTTGACGCCGGAGTAGTCGAGGTAGGCGTTCATGTGGTTGGTCGTATTGGAGATCGTCGTGTTGCTGGAAACCGTCTTGGCATGGCACTCGACGCAGCCGTAGTTGTCGCCCAGGATCGAAGTCTGGTTGGTGTGCTGGGTATGCTTGCCGCTGGCCAGGATGTTGGTTCCCAGTGCCGCCGGTCCGCCGTGGCAGCCGTTGCAGTCGAGCGTCGCGCCCCACTGGGCGGTGCCGACCGAAGTGACGATGCCGTTACCGCTGTGGCAGCTGATGTTGGAGCAGCTCTTGTTGGTCACCCTGCCGAAGCTCTTGCCGTTGCCGGCGGTGTAGTTGGCGAAGGTATCCATGTGCTGGCTGCCGGCGATGATGGCGGTGCCGTTAGCGGTGGTCTTCGAGTGGCAGTTGGCGCAAGCGCTGGCCCCGGTGGTCACGTGTTTCTGGTGCGAGTTGGCGTTGTTCGCCCCTGCGCCGCCGTTGACATAGTTCGGCTCGCCCGCGGTGGAGTTGAAGGCGACCCCGGCAGTCGGGGTGACCTGGGCGCCGTGGCAGCCGTTGCAGCCCAAGGCCCCGCCACTCCAGGAGGGATTGGCAGGCTCGACGGTGGCCACCATGCCGCTCTTGCCCTTCTTGCCGGAGGTGTGGCAGTAGGTGGAGGAGCAGCTCCCGCCGCTGTAGGTGGTGCTCTTTCCTGCCTTGACGCCGGAGTAGTCGAGGAAGGAGTTCATATGCTTGGTGGTGTCGGAGATGGTCGTGTTGCTGGAGACCGTCTTCGAGTGGCACTCGACGCAGCCCAGGTTGTCGCCGATGACCGAGGCCTGGTTGGTGTGCTGGGTGTGCTTGCCGCTGGCCAGGATGTTGGTGCCAAGGGCGGCAGGTCCGCCGTGGCAGCCGTTGCAGTCAAGCGTCGCGCCCCACTGGGCGTTTCCGACCGAAGCCACGATGCCGTTGCCGCTGTGGCAGCTGATGTTGGAGCAGCTCTTGTTGGTGAGCTTCGCGAAGGTCTTGCCGTTGCCCGCCGTGTAGTTCACGAAGTTGTCGATGTGCTGGCTCCCCGCGATGATCGAGGTGCCGTTGCCGGTGGTCTTCGAGTGGCAGTTCGCGCAAGCGCTGGCCCCGGTTGTCACGTGCTTCTGGTGCGAGTTGGCGTTGTTCGCCCCTGCCCCGCCGTTGACGTAGTTCGGCTCGCCCGCGGTCGAGTTGAAGGCCACACCCGCGGTCGGGGTCACCTGTGCGCCGTGGCAGCCGTTGCAGGAGAGCGCCGCGCCGCTCCAGGACGGGCTGGCCGGTTCGACCGTGCCCACCATGCCGGAAACACCCTTCTTGCCGGAACTGTGGCAGTAGGTGGCCGAACAGACGCCGCCGCTGTAGGTGGTGCTCCTTCCCGCCTTGACGCCGGAGTAGTCCACGAAGGAGTTCATGTGCTTGGTGGTGTCGGAGATGGTCGTGTTGTTGGCGACGGTCTTGGCATGGCAGTCGACGCAGCCGAAGTTGTCACCGATCACCGAGGCCTGGTTGGTGTGCTGGGTGTGCTTGCCGGTAGCCAGGATGTTGGTGCCCAGCGCCACAGGGCCGCCATGGCAGCCGTTGCAGTCGAGGGTCGCGCCCCACTGGGCGATGCCGACCGAAGTGACGATGCCGTTACCGCTGTGGCAGCTGATATTGGAGCAGGTCTTGTTGGGCTGTTTGCCGAAGGTCTTGCCGTTACCGGCGGTGTAGTTCACGAAGGTGTCGATGTGCTGCCCACCGGCCACGATAGAGGTCCCGTTGGAGGTGGTCTTCGAGTGGCAGTTGGCGCAGGTCGTGGCGCCTGCTGCGGAGACGTGCTTCTTGTGGGAGTTGGCGGTATCGGCGCCGGCCCCGCCGTTCAGGTAGTTCGGCTCGCCGGCCACGCTATTGAAGTCGACACCGGCCGTCGGGGTCTGTTTGGCGCCGTGGCAGCCGTTGCAGCCGAGGGCCGAACCGCTGGTCCAGGAGGGGTTGGCGGGCTCGACAGTCGAGGCCATACCGGATCTGCCCTTCTTGCCTGAGGTGTGGCAATAGGCGGTGGAGCAGTTGCCGCCGCTGTAGACCTTCCCTGCTTTGGCGCCGGAGAAGTCGACGAAGGTGTTGACGTGGTTGGAGATGGTGCCGATCTGCGAGTCGGTGGCCGCGGTCTTGGCATGGCACTCGACGCAGCCGTAGTTGGCCCCCAGGGTCCCCTGGTTGTTGATGTGGGCAGTATGCTGGCCGGTGGCGATGGGGGAACCGAGGGTAGCCGGGCCGCCGTGGCAGCCGTTGCACCCGAGGGTGCCGCCCCAGGTCGGAGCGGTGGTCACCGTATAAGGGCCGCTCACCGACTTGCCGTCGCTGTGGCAGTAGATGCCCGAGCAGGTGCCAAAGACGTTGGACTGGCTCGGGAGGAAATCGTTGGTCGGACCGCTGTAGCTCCCGCCGTTGTTCGGAGCGGTGGTGAACTGGACGGAGATGCCACGGTTGGTCACGCTGGTGGCATGGGCAAAAGGCTTGACGTCGCCGGTGTGGTCCGGGTGGCACTTGACACAGGCCGAGGTCCCGGTGCCGTAGTAGGTGCCGTGTTTCGATCCGCTCACAGGATGGCCGGCGCTGCGGGTCGTGTTATGGCACTTGTCGCAATCCGTGGTAGAGGACCAGGCGGTGCCTCCCCAGGCAGGGGTGATGGTCTCGAAGTGGCAGTTCACAGTGGCGCAGGTGCCAAGCGGGTTCGGCGGAACCGAGGTCTGGTTGAAGAACCCGCGGCTGTAGCTTCCGCCCGCAGGAGAGTTGTTGATCCCGGTACTCTTCACCTGGATCGCCTTGGTACGGTGACCCGTCTCGTAGCTCAGCACCGCATTCCCGTGGCACTTGGCGCACGAAGAGGCTCTCGTGTCGGCATGGGCCTCATGGTTACCCTTGAACGCGCCGTTTCCCGGTTCCCTTATCCCGATCCCCGAATCCAACGGAGGCATGCGGTGGCAGTCGTCGCAGGTAAGGTTGTACTGCGATGCCGCCTGGGCTATCCCGCTTAAGAAGAGAGCAATCCCGAGTGTTACCACTCCCGTCATCACCCGAGAACCGCTGCATCCGCCCCTGAGGTAGCTCTTCATTTCCACTCCTTCTATTACACACCATTAAAGGTCATTCGCATTTACGGCCAGGCAGGCGGGGGGGAGGTCTTTCTGAGGCTCATGGCACCTTTCCCGCTACCTGGTTCAGCAACTATTACACCGCCTTTGCTCTCCCTGAACCGACGTTTCCCGCCTGAGATCCGCAAGTACAGTGCTGTCGGCTCTTTAATGAGACCAGCAAGGCGAATTATATTCGTAGTTTAATGAAACCAACCTCAATGTTACAGTTCGATGATAGGCAGACGCTCCTCGGCTTCGAGTGATCGTGCGCTATTGCCGGTTAAATGGCCGGCTTATGCGGATGTTGCTAGGCCCGGCGGCTATCTCCCGCCGGGCTTCGGTCTCTTTTCATGAATGCTGCGCTTGCTGCTCAGGAGACGCCGGTTGCGGCGTCTCCTCTTCCTTTCCGTGATGCTATTTCTCTGTGCTCCATCTCGGGCTCGGCCTGAAGTGGCAGGCCACGTTGAAGCAGGTACCGGAGTTATTGGTCCCGCCACTGACGAACTTGGCGCCGGTGTAGGTGGCGAAGGCGTCGTCGCTGAAGCGGTACTGAGGATCGACCTTGACGGTCACGTTCTCCACGTGGCCCCGTAACGGGATAACCTTGGCGTGATTTGCCGCCCCGCCGTTGTGGCACGGTATGCAGTTTGCCCAGCCGTCGGCCGGCTTGGCGTTCGGGTTGATGTGGCCGGCAACGAGGTGGCCGCCACCGCCGCCGGAGTAGTCCTCGAAGCGGGCGCTGGACCACTGGCCGTGAACACCGAAGGTCAGGCCGGATACGTTACGCGGTGCCGGCGGGTAGCCGTGGCAGGAGTCGCAGGCACGGTTCGG
The DNA here is from genome assembly GCF_056994735.1 of Geomonas sp. Lineage (NCBI taxonomy): Bacteria > Pseudomonadati > Thermodesulfobacteriota > Desulfuromonadia > Geobacterales > Geobacteraceae > Geomonas > Geomonas sp. The sequence goes on along the minus strand of NZ_JBXKJL010000515.1, from coordinate 461 downwards.
TTCGAACGCGGTGCCGCTGGCTGCGTTGTGCTTGTGGCAGTCGAGGCAGCCGGTGGAGGGGTGGTTGCTTTCCGCTACGCCCTGCTTGTAGTAGGCGGTCGCGGTGTGGCAGGCCTGGCAGACGCCGGTGCCCGAGCCGTTGACGAAGTCGCTGCCGGAGAAGCTCACCCCGGTGGTGGTGGAGAGGGTGGTCCTCAGCATGTTGCTGTTGGTGGTGCCGTGCGGATCGTGGCAGGCGGCGCAGGTGTTGCCGATGCCGACGTGGACCTGCATGTTCAGGCGGGCCGGGTTGGTGACCTTGCCGGCATCCTGGTGGCAGAAGTTACACTCGGCGTTGGCTGCCCCGGTGAGGCCGGCCTGCAGACGGCTGGTGCCGCCGGCTACGCCGATGTGGGCGCTGGTGTTGTCGTGGCAGTTCACGCAGCCCTGGCTGACGCCGGACTTGCCGTGGCCGGCGGTTG
>NZ_JBXKJL010000514.1:0-2734 GCF_056994735.1 Geomonas sp. | reverse complement strand
AACACCGATTTTCGCGCACGTTTAACCGTCACAGCGATATAAGATTTACGCAGGGCGTTCACTCGAACTTGAAGGTGAGTTTGGCGCCACCGAGCCAAGAGAGTGACTGGGGAAGCCGTTGCCAAGGGACCGCTCTGAGGATCGGGTTATGAGCTCGACGCGGGTAGGTTAAAGCCACCTCATTTCCCCTCACCTTGAGGCTTCCCTTTCCCCGGACGAAATGCCGATAGAGCTTGGCGGCATCGCAGTGTTCGAAGCCGCGTAGTTTCTGGCCGAGCATGCTGTAGAGGGTGTCGGCCATCATGGTCATGATCACGTCGAAGTGGACTTTCACCAAAATGGGAGAGGAGAGCGCATTGAGGTGGAAGAACTTGACCGCCTCGGCGATGGTATTCTCCACGCGCCACCTGCGGGCGTAGTTGCCGACGATGAGCTCAGCCGGCGCGTCAAAGTCGTTGGAGATGAGAAAGGTCGGCTCTTCCCGGCCATTGCCGCGGACGACAATCTGCCGGAGCTCCCCCTCATAGCCACGGAGCGTGGTGAGCGAGTGATGGATCTCGGGGTTGGGGTATTTACGTTTGACATGGGGGACATGGATGCGCTGCCAAGGAGCAAGGTTGTCGACGTTCGCCACCAACTCCTTTCCCCGACGCCTGAGGGTGATGAACTTGATACCTTGGTCGTTGAGCTGGGAGAGCTTGGCGTAGGTGGTGAACTTGGAATCGAAGATGAGGGTCGAGGCGACCCCGCGGCGGATAGTCTTCCAGAAGGAGAGGAAGGCGAGGGCTTGCTCGTCGGATTCGCTCCGCTTGATGTCGGCTGCGGTGTAGAGAATAAGCTTGGAGGAGGCGTCCTGGGCAAAGAGAGTCAGTGCCCCTTTCATCCGCTTTCCCCGGGTGGCGGCCCAGTGTTCTTCCAGCACCGATTCCTCTCCGTAGTGCGGGACGGTATGGAAGTCAAGGTTGATGATCCTGCCATCGTAGAGCCCGAGCCGCATGCCTTGCTTGACAAAGGCCCTCTGGAGGCGCACAAGGTTGACCTCGTCCAGAGAGTAGGAATAGCTCGAGATCGCCGTACACTTGGGGAGCACATTGAGTCCGGCAAAAAGCCCGAGACCGGCATCGAAGGCATGATCACTCACATGGGCATAGCGTTCGGTGCCAATGAGTTTGAGCGCGAGAAAGGAGAGCACGTAGTTGAGAGCCGGGATAGTTTTCGTCGCCGGCAACCTTGCCGCTCGCACGATCTCCTCAATGCCAAGCTTCTCCAGGAAGGGGGCAAAGAGGAAGACCCCGGCCGTCTCAGACTCGAAGCGACTGCCAGCAACATCCCCCATGGTGACGGGCTCCGAGCGCGCCGGCACTCGGGCACCCCTGACGGTGAGTCCCACCTTGAGCCGGCTGCGGCGGGGAAGTCTCGGGAAGCCCTCCTCTGCCAGGACCCGCTCAATGGTCCGCACGGAGACTTCCACCCCTTCCTCGGAGAGGAGCTGAGCGATCTCGCCAGCAGAAAGCCTCCGCTCTCGCCAGGCACGGATCTTTGCCCTGAGCTCGAGAGTGACCCGCCGGCGGGCAACCTTGCCTTCGGGCACCGGCTCCGAGAAGTCCATCTTGCCCTGAACAAACAGGTGGCGGAGCAGATGAACGTAGCCGGGAGCGTAGCCGAAGCGATCCGCGACCACACTGGCGGCAAGGCGCTCGACGAAGGAGGCGCGCAGGGCCTCGTAGCGCCGTTGCCAGTCGTGCATCGGGTTGGTGAAGAAGGTCGCATCGCGCATGGATCGTCTTATATTCTATGACGCTCAAAATGTCAATATATTTTTTCTTAAAACCGATGGCCATCGAGGAAGAGATCGCAAAGCCAAGGTGGGTCAAAGACATAGATTCCTGGTTTTATCGAGAACCACAGGGATGCCAAAAGATGGGCCAGCTAATTGGTTGAGTCATAGTGCGAGTTTTAAGGACTTATGAACCAGGAAAACAGCGTCACATAATATAAGAACTTCCCCACTCAGGAACCAGAAAACCTCGCGGCGATTCAGCATGGACGCGGCTCTTCACGGTCAGGTAAGAAAACATCGCCGACACCGGTCACTGTCTCTCGTCGCGCGAAAATCGGTGTTTAAGGGATGAGTCAGCCTTTCTTTGTGTGACTGGTAGAAGGCGATTCTTGTGCCTTTCCTGCACATGTAGCCTTTGGTTCTCGGATGGTTTTTGTCGGCGCGGACCTTGAGGATTTTGTTTCCCTCTGTCTGCACCTGCAAGCCGCAGTTGTGATAACAGAGCACGCAAGACGTTTTCTTCCAGTCAGACATGGCGACCTGCTTGCACGAGACTGCACCCTCTATATCATGAAAAGAAAAGCAGCGTTTAGCAAGGTAAAACTGCAAGGTTGTTGCCAATGGAAAAGGAAGGATCTGTAAGGCATCTTACCGATCCAGCCACTTCGAGGACCAGAGGATGTCCCCCATTCAGGGGTTGTAGGACGATAAGGGCCATCGCAAAGAACAGCCGGAATGCAGCCCCATGGTTGTTGGGTAATCACCTCTTGATTCTACCTCCGCCCAGCCACCAGTCTCACGATCGGCCAGTTTGGTCTCGGCAACCCTGGCCGTGAATCTTTTCTCGACTTGATGCGTGCTGTTGACCCCGTTCAGCTGACGAGTTAAAGCTCTGAACAAATCTGGTCCAACTCGAACCGATCGAGCGCAGGAGGTGTAAGGAATGACGAATTC
>NZ_JBXKJL010000513.1:0-49658 GCF_056994735.1 Geomonas sp. | reverse complement strand
TGCACGTTCTCCTCGAAGGCTGTCTCCATGGCTTCATCTCCGGAGAGTCCAGCCTCCCTGGCCTTTGCCATCGCCTCCAGCACCCGCTTGTAATCCTTCGGCATCACCTTCACGAACCTTGGCAGGCATTGCTCCCAATGGGCCAGAACGGCCGCAGCCCGTGCGCTCCCCGTCAGCGCCGTGTGACGCTCGATCAGGCTCTTCAGTTCCCGGGCCTCTTGTCCGCCTGGCTTCTCCAGGTGTACCATCTGCTGGTTGCAATGCCGTGCGAACCTTTCCGCTTCATCAAGGACGTATGCCACTCCGCCACTCATCCCGGCCGCGAAATTGCGCCCCGTCGGCCCCAGCACCACCACGGTACCCCCCGTCATGTATTCGCAGCCATGATCGCCGACCGCCTCGACCACGGCGGTCGCCCCGGAGTTCCTGACACAGAAACGCTCCCCGGCCATGCCGCGGATATACACCTCGCCGCTGGTCGCTCCATAGCAGGCGACGTTGCCGGTGATGATGTTCTCCTCCGCCAGAAAGAGCGAATCATCGGGGGGGTAAACCACGATCTTCCCTCCTGACAGCCCCTTGCCAAGGTAGTCGTTGGCGTCGCCTTCCAGTTCAAGGGTGACTCCCCCGGGGATGAAGGCTCCGAAGCTCTGCCCCGCGCTCCCTTTGAAGCGCAGTTGTACCGTGTCTTCCGGCAGGCCGGCTGCTCCGTACCTTTTGGTGATCTCGTTCCCCACGATGGTCCCGACGACGCGGTGCACGTTCTTGATTTCGAGCTCGGCTCTCACCCGTTCACCCCGCTCGATCGCCGGCCGGCATAGTTGCAGAAGGTGTGTCAGGTCATACGACTCTTCGAGGTTGTGATCCTGTTTGTGGACGCAGTAGCGGTGCACCTCCGGGTCCAGAAGCGGCTGATACAGAAGGGGAGCCAGGTCGAGCCCCTTGGCCTTCCAGTGCTCTACCGCCGCCCGCGGCTCCAGGACGTCGGTGCGCCCGATCATCTGGTCCAGGGTGCGGAAACCAAGCTCCGCCATGATCTCGCGCAGCTCCTGGGCCACGAACTTCATGAAGTTGACCACGTACTCCGGTTTCCCGGTGAACTTCGCCCGCAGGCGCGGGTCCTGGGTGGCCACGCCGACGGGGCAGGTGTTCAGGTGGCAGGCGCGCATCATGACGCAGCCGAGCGTCACCAGCGGCGCGGTGGCGAAGCCGAATTCCTCGGCCCCCAGAAGAGCGGCAACAGCGACGTCGCGCCCGGTCTTCAACTGGCCGTCCGTCTCCACCACGATCCGGCTCCTCAGGCCGCTGGCGATGAGTGCCTGGTGCGTCTCCGCGAGTCCGAGCTCCCAAGGGAGTCCCGCATGTCTGATGCTCGAAAGGGGAGAGGCTCCGGTGCCCCCGTCGTAGCCGCTGATCAGCACCAGGTCGGCGTGGGCCTTGGCGACACCGGCCGCCACGGTGCCGACGCCTGCCTCGGATACCAATTTGACGCTGATCCGCGCGTTTCTGTTGGCATTCTTCAAGTCGTGGATCAACTCCGCTAGGTCCTCTATCGAGTAGATGTCATGATGGGGGGGTGGGGATATCAGGCCTACGCCGGGTGTGGTGTGGCGGGTCCGGGCGATCCAGGGATAGACCTTCAGGCCCGGCAGTTCTCCGCCTTCGCCGGGCTTCGCCCCCTGCGCCATCTTGATCTGGATCTCCCGTGCCTGCGAGAGATAGAGGCTGGTGACCCCGAAGCGGGCCGAGGCGACCTGCTTGATGGCGCTGTTTTTGGAGTCGCCCATCTCGTTGGTCCAGCCGTAGCGATCCGGGTCCTCGCCGCCTTCACCGGTGTTGGACATCCCCCCGATGCGGTTCATGGCGATGGCCAGCGTCTCGTGCGCCTCCTGGCTGATGGAGCCGTACGACATGGCGCCGGTCTTGAAACGCCGCACGATCTTTTCCACCGGCTCCACCTCCTCGATGGGAACCGGCTCCCTCTCCAGGAAGGTGAAGAGACCCCGCAGGGTGCAGTGCTTCACCGACTGCTCGTTGATAAGGTTCGAGAAGACCTTGAAGTGCGCGTAGTCGTTGCCGCGGGTGGCCTTCTGGAGGGCGTGGATCGAGAGGGGGTTGAAAAGATGTTCCTCGCCCTCGGCACGCCACTGGTATTCCCCCCCCGGGGCGAGGGTAGGGGGAGGCGCGGCCCTTTCCGCGAAGGCCTCCCCGTGGCGCTGGAGAAGTTCCCCCTCGATCTCACCGAGCGTCACCCCCTCGATGCGTGACGGCGTCCAGGTGAAGTAGCGCTCGATGACCGAGCTGTGGATCCCCACCGCCTCGAATATCTGCGCCCCACAATAGCTCTGCACGGTCGAGATCCCCATCTTGGCCATGGTCTTGACCACTCCCTTGACCGAAGCCTTGATGAAGTTCTTCTCGGCTGCGGCATAGTCGATCTCCCTCAGCATCCCTTCCCTGATCAGGTCATCCAGCGATTCGAAGGCGAGGTAGGGGTTGATGGCGCTGGCGCCGTAGCCGATCAGGGTGGCGAAATGGTGGACGTCCCGGGGCTCTCCCGATTCGAGCACCAGGGAGACGCCGGTGCGCCTGCCGGAGCGGATCAGATGATGATGCAGCCCCGATAGTGCCAGGAGGGCGGGGATGGCGGCCTTTCTGGCGTTGACCCCGCGATCGGAGAGGATGAGGATGTTGTGCCCCTTGCCGATGGCGGCATCGGCCGCCTCGAAGAGGGCCCCGAGGGCCCTTTCCAGGCGTCCTACCCTTTTGCCGCGGTAGAAGAGGAGGGGGAGGGTGCACGAGCTGAATCCCGGCTTCCGGATGTTCCTGAGTTTCTCCAGGTCGCGGTCGGTCAGGATGGGGTGCTCGAGGGCGATCAGGCGCGCGGCTTCCGGCCCGGGGGCGAGGAGGTTCCCCTCACTCCCCAGGAAGGTGGTGGTCGAGGTGATCAGTTCCTCGCGGATGGGGTCGATCGGCGGGTTGGTGACCTGGGCGAAGAGCTGCTTGAAGTAGTTGTAGAGGAGCTGGGGGCGGTCGGAGAGGACGGCCAGCGGCGTGTCGGTACCCATGGAGCCGATCGGCTGCAGGGCGTCGCGCGCCATCGGTTCGAGAATCATCCGCAGGTCCTCGTAGCTGTAGCCGAAGGCCTGCTGCCTCTGGATCAGCGGGACCGGTTCGCGGCGGCGCCCGGGAGGAGAGGCCGGGAGCTCCGCGAGCGCCAGCTGGTTTTCCTCCAGCCATTGCCCGTAGGGCCGGTACGAGGCCAGCTGGCGCTTGATCTCCCCGTCGGGAACGATCCGCCCCTCATCCAGGTCGACCAGGAACATGTGTCCCGGCTGGACGCGTCCCTTCTGGATGACACGGCCAGGCTCGACCTCGAGGACGCCGGCCTCCGAGGCCATCACCACGTAGCCGTCGGAAGTGACGTAGTAGCGCAAGGGGCGCAGACCGTTACGGTCCAGCACCGCGCCGAGGTAACGTCCGTCGGTAAAGCACAGGGCGGCGGGTCCGTCCCAGGGCTCCATCAGGCAGGCATGGTAGCGGTAAAAAGCCTTGAGCTCAGGGCTCATCGACTCATGGTTCTCCCACGGCTCGGGGATCATCATCATCACGGCATGCGGCAGCGGCCTTCCCGCCATGACCAGCAGCTCGAGACAGTTGTCGAACATGGCGGAGTCGGAGCCGTTGGTGTTTATGATCGGATGGAGCTTGCTGATTTCGTCCCCGAAGACCTCGCTCGCCAGGGAGGCCTGGCGGGCATGCATCCAGTTGATGTTGCCGCGCAGGGTGTTGATCTCGCCGTTGTGGGCCAGGAGCCGGTACGGATGGGAGCGGTCCCAGATGGGGAGGGTGTTGGTGGAGAAGCGGGAGTGCACCAGGGCCAGCGGGGTCTCCAGGGAGCGGTCGTGCAGGTCGGGGTAGTAACCCTTCAGCTGGGTGGTGGTGAGCATCCCCTTGTAGACCATGGTGCGGCTGGAGAGGCTGGAGATGTACCAGTAGGGATCGATGCCGCTGCGCCTGATCTCCATCACCGAGCGCTTCCTGATCAGGTAGAGTCTGCGCTCGAAGCTCTGCCGGTCCGGGCAGCCTTGACCGCGCCCGATGAAGAGCTGCCGCATGAACGGTTCCGCCGCCAGTGCGGTCTTTCCGAGGTCGGTGTTGTCGGTGGGAATGTCGCGCCAGCCGAGAAGTCGCTGCCCCTCCTGGTCGACGATCTCCTCCATGGCCTCCCTGGCCCGCTCCCGCTCCGATTCATCCTTCGAGGTGAAGATCATGCCCACGGCATACTCGGAGGGCGAGGGGAGGTCGATGCCCAGCGGCGAGGTGACCCCGCGCAGGAATGCGTCGGGAATCGAGATCATTATTCCCGCGCCGTCCCCGGTATTGGGTTCGCAGCCGCATCCCCCGCGGTGGTCGAGCTTCACCAGCAGATCGAGAGACTGCTCCACGATCCCATGTGATTTCTCTCCCTTGAGGTTGACGACGAAACCGACGCCGCAGCCGCCGTGCTGCAACTGCGGATCGAAAAGCCCCGGTTTCTTAACAGTTTCGACCTTTGTCATCTCGCACCCTTTTCGACTTGCGACCTTTCCCGCTGAGCGGATTCCCGGGGATATCCGGTGGCAACAATGACAGAAAGGATATCACGGCCAGGCGACATTCCAATGAACGCCTGCAAAAACCGCTGCCGCTATCTCCCGGCCGCGGCCGGAAAATTGCCACCAGAGCCAGGAATCGCCTGACAAAATCGTCTCCGCCGCAGTTGCAAATCCAGAATGCCCATATAATATAGGTCTAATGATTTCGCAGGGCTCCGAGCTTTTAGTCAGGGAGATGAATGATGACGCAGCTCGACGAACTGGAAGCCCGCTCGATTTACATCCTGCGCGAGGCTTACAAGAACTTCAGCAACCTGTGCATGCTCTGGTCGATGGGGAAGGACTCCACCGTGCTGCTCTGGCTGGTGCGCAAGGCTTTTTTCGGGCACTGCCCGATTCCCCTGGTCCACATCGACACCTCCTACAAGATCCCGGAGATGATCACCTATCGCGACAGCACCGTCCAGGAGTGGGGACTTACCCTGGTGGTGGGGCAGAACCGGAAGGCGCTCGAGGAGGGGATGAACCACACCCGTGGGACCTTCGAGTGCTGCAGCGCATTGAAGACCGAGGCCCTGAAGCAGGTGCTGGAGGACAAGGGATACACGGGGGTCATCGTGGGGGTGCGTTCGGACGAGGAGGGGACGCGGGCCAAGGAACGCTACTTCTCGCCGAGGGACCGGAACAACGACTGGGACTTCCGGGAGCAGCCTCCCGAACTCTGGGACCAGTTCAAGACCAGGTTCGAGCCTGGCACCCATCTGCGCATCCACCCCCTCCTCGATTGGAACGAGGTCAACATCTGGGAGTACATCGAAAGGGAAGCCATCCCTGTCATCCCCCTCTACTTCGAGCGCGGCGAAGGTATGCGCTACCGCAGTCTCGGTTGCGCCCCGTGCACGGCGCAGATCCGCTCGTCCGCCAGGGACGTGGCTGGCATCATCGAGGAGCTGCGCAAAACCAAGGTGGCGGAGCGCAGCGGGAGGGCCCAGGACGGCAATCGTGGCATGGAAAAGCTCAGGAAAGACGGATACATGTGAGGCCATTTCTGCAGCGCTGCGGGAGAGTCCAGTGAGACAAGGCGAGATCATTCACGGCAGCGATGATGAACAGGGGGCGGTTCACCCCGCGAAGCTTCTGGCGACCGTGGGCTCAGGGATGATCAGGGGGCTCAACAGGGTGGGACGGCTCGCCTTTAACGACGGCCGCTCCATCCTCAAGCTCGACCGGGATTTCCTGCTGGAGAAAAGCCGCCGGGCGACCGGGCTCGATGACTTCGGGGAGAGCGGGTTCCTGACCCCCCTCGAGATACTCCTTCGCTCCTTCGAGCAGGACGCCAACCTGAACCTGCTCGGCCGCATCACGGCGTACTCCGAGATGATGCGCATGCTCTCCAACAAGTTGTGCATGCAGCGGGACCGGAAGGAATTCCCGGAGATCGCCCGGCAGCGGATCGAAAGGCCCATCTTCATAACGGGGCTCCCCAGAAGCGGCACCACCTTCCTGCACGCCCTCCTGTCCCAGGACCCCGCCAGCCGGGCTCCCCAGGTCTGGGAGGTCATGCACCCGTCCCCGCCGCCGGAGAAGGCCAGCTACGACATCGATCCCCGCATCGACCGCACCCGCAGGGAACTGGCCTGGATAGACATCCTGATGCCGGACTTCCACAAGTGCCACACGATCGAGGCCAGGCTTCCGCAGGAATGCATCGCCATGACCGATCATTCCTTCCTGAGCTACGTCTTCGAATCGATGTACTACGTCACCTCCTACCGGAAGTGGCACGACGAGCAGGACAAGCGGCCGGCCTACGAGTGCCACCGTCGCTTCCTGCAGCACCTGCAGTGGCGCTGCCCCGGTCAGCACTGGGTGCTCAAGGCGCCCAGCCACCTGATGGCCCTTCCCGCCCTCTTCGAGGTCTACCCCGACGCCCAGATCGTGCTGACCCATCGCGACCCGCTGAAGGTCCTGCCGTCCTGCGCGAGCTTCGCCCACGTGCTGCGGGCACCGTTCACCGGTCCCATCGACCTCAAGGTGCTGGGCGAAGAGGTCAGCAAGCGCTGGGCGGACAGCGCCCGGCTGGTGACCCGCATGCGCTCCTCAGGGGAATACGAGAACCGCTTCTTCGATGTCGGTTATCACGACCTGCTGAGGGATCCGATGGGGGTGGTCGAGGAGGTCTACCGTCATTTCCGGCGTGAGCTGACGCCCGAGGCCGGCGAGGCGATGCGGAGCTTCATCGCCCGCAACCCCAAGGACAAGAACGGTGCGCACCGCTACTCCCTGGAGCAGTTCGGCCTCGACCCGGCGATGGAGAGGCGCAACTTCCAGGAGTACACCGACTACTTCAAGGTCACCTCTGATGGCTGAATCTTCCCGGGACATGGCGAATGCCAAACGAGAGCCTGCCTCCATGACGATGCGACGCATCAACCTGTTCCTTCTCGGAGTGGCGTCGGTCGCCCTGTACCTGATGCTAAGACGCATCGACTGGTCCGGTCTCACCCACTCCTTTCTGCAGGCCAAACGCTACTGGCCCCTGCTGTTGGTCCCCTACGGCCTGACCTGCTACTTCTGGACCCTGTCGTGGCGCGCCCTCCTGGCGCGGACTCCCGGCCGCCCCGGTATCTGCCGCCTCTTTTCTCTGCGTCTGGCCGGCGAGTCCCTCAACCAGCTGACCCCGGCCGCTTCACTCGGTGGAGAGCCATTCAAGGCCCTGCGCCTCCAGGCCGATGGGGTGCCGTGGCAGGAAGCGACGGCATCCCTGGTCATCCACAAGGCGCTGACTGTGCTGAGCCTGGTCCTGTACATCCTGATCGGCTTGACCATGATCCCGATGACCCTGCCAGGCATCCCGCCGCGGCTGGCCGTCTTCTCGTGCCTCGGCACCATTGCCCTGGCCGCCGCGGGGACGGGATTCATGCTGGTGCAGTTGCGGAACCCCTGCGGCGCCTTTCTCAAGATCCTGAAGCGGGTGGGAATGTGCCCGGCCGTGCTGGTGGCGAAGGAAGCAGAACTGGCGAGCCTGGACGAGTTCCTGGTCAATTTTTATCGGGAGCGGGGGAGGGCGGTGCTCCTTTCTCTCTTCTTTTTCTTCCTCGGCTGGCTGGTGCAAGCCGTCGAGGTCTATCTAATCTTCTGGCTGCTGGGGCACCCGATAACCTTCGATCTCGCCCTCTGTCTCGACGCCCTCTCGCAACTGGTCGCCGGACTCGGCTTCATGATCCCCGCCTCCCTCGGTGTTCAGGACGGCGGCAACATCCTGCTCTCCCTCGGATTCAAACTGGGCGCCACCCTCGGGGCGGGATTCAGCATTCTGCGGCGCTTCCGGGAGGGCTTTTGGCTGCTCCTGGGGCTGCTGTTCGTGGCAAGGGAAAAGTGATTTGCACTTAACCGCGATGCACTCACAGGGTTTCATGCGCAGAGCGATATGCGTGATGATGCTGGTCTTCCTCGGCGGCTGCACCTACCAGATCCCGAGAAAGTACCTTCCTTACCCCGTCTCAAACGACACATTTGACGATCCTACCAAGACCGTAGCGATACCTTTGCCGGTGATAGCTTCGAGCCCGAATGAAGGGATCACCTCTGGAGGCCTGGTCGCCTTCCTGCTCCATAACGCCAGTGACGAAGTCAGCACCCTCGTCGTGCCGCAGATCAATTTCAACCAGTACTTCGGCGTCACCAACACCCTTTACGGCGCCTTTTACCCCACCCGGGAGCGAAGAATCAAGGTCAACCTTTCGCAGGCCACCACCATCAACAAGGAGTACCGGCTTCGCTACCACGACGAGAGGTTCCTCGGCGAGCGCTACGAGCTTTACCTGAACGCTTTCGACTTCGCCGACGGCTCTGCCAGGTTCTTCGGGTTTCAATCCAAGTCGTCCAAGGAAAACGAGACCAACTATACCAACAAGGAGGCCGGGTTCAGCGTGGCCTTCGGTGGACGCGTCACCGACGAGTTCGAACTCCTGTTCGGGGAGCGATACAAACATGTCGAAATCGACCGCGGTGCGGTCACCAAGTTACCCTTCATCACCGACGTTTTCCCTCCGGAATCGATACCTGGGGTGAACGGGTACGACATGCACGGACAGAAACTCTCCCTGGTCTACAAGACCCTCGACTCGACCGACATGCCGACCGAGGGCATTTACCTCAGGTTTTCCGTCGAGAACAGCCTGAAGGCCCTTGGCAGCAGCGCGGATTTCCGCACCTACGAGTTCGAGTCCAAACGCTACTATCCTTTCCGGGAGGCGCGTTTCATTTCCGTGGTGCGTTTTTCCTTCCTCCAGACGGAGGGCCATGACATCCCCTTCCTGGAGCAGGCTATCCTCGGCGGGGAGACGACCCTCAGGGGCTACGGCCAGAACAGGTTCGTCGACAAGAGCTACATGCTGCTGAACCTGGAGGAGCGGGTCAGACTGTTTCGGTGGGAGATTTTTCACGTAAAGGCGGATTGGGAACTGGCGCCCTTCGTCGACCTGGGGACGGTGATGCACTCGCTGGTGGAGGCGACCTCCAAGAGCTTCCAGTTCAACCCAGGCATTGGCCTGAGAACGGTGGTGCGGCCGAACATAGTGGGGCGGATCGACGTGGGTTTTGGAAAGGACGGCCCTGCGGTCTTCGTCGGATTGGGTTATCCCTTCTAGACGTTTTCCAACAGGTCCCAGAGGTCGCCGTTCAGGTCGTGGCGCAGGAGATAGACGCTGCCGTCGTCGGCTACTACCTTGAAATAGTTGCAGTCCGGGTCGTACCAGCGGTCGATGACATCCTGAACCAGAAGGGTCCGTCCCTCCAGGGCGAACGAAGTCGGCCTTTCGTCACCCCTGTAACCGGCGTAGCACTGAACCGTTACCCTCTTTTCCGTGTGTAGTTTCACGTCCGGTTTCCTCCCTGAATCAAGCGTCGACTTTGGCAAAGCTTGCTCAAATGACAATAACCCCCGCCCCCCTGATCTCACCAGCCTTCAGTGCCGCCAGGGCACGGTTCGCCTCCTCCAGCGGGAAGGCCTGGACTTCGGTCCGCACCGGCACTTTCGGGGCCAGGGCCAGGAACTCTTCCCCGTCCCTGCGGGTGAGGTTGGCAACCGAGCGCAGCACCCTCTCTCCCCAGAGAAGCTCATAGGGAAACTGAGGGATGTCGCTCATGTGGATGCCGGCGCAGACCACGGTACCTCCCTTGCTGACCGCCTTGAGGGCGGCGGGGACGAGTTCGCCGGCCGGGGCGAAGATGATGGCGGCATCGAGCGGCTCCGGAGGAGGAGACATGCTGTCCCCGGTCCAGACCGCTCCCAGCTCCCTGGCGAAGGACTGCCCTGCCTGGTCGCCGGAGCGGGTGAAGGCGTAAACCTCGCGCCCCTGCCAGCGCGCTACCTGGATGACGATATGGGCCGCCGCCCCGAATCCGTAGATGCCGAGCCTCCTCCCTCCCCCTGCCATGCACAGCGAGCGGTAGCCGATCAGTCCCGCGCAAAGGAGCGGGGCCGCCTGCAGGTCGGGATACCCTTCGGGAATGGGGAAGCAGAAACGCTGGTCGGCGACGGCGTACTCGGCAAAGCCGCCGTTTTGATGATAGCCGGTGAAGCGGGCGTCATCGCAGAGGTTCTCCCTTCCTTCCTTGCACTCCGGGCATCTCCCGCAGGTGCCGCCCAGCCAGGGAACCCCGACCCGGTCACCCTCGGAAAACCCGCTGCAGCCGCTCCCCAGCGCCGCGACCCGACCGACGATCTGGTGGCCCGGGATGAGCGGCAGCTTCGGCTCGGTAAGTTCCCCGTCGATTATATGAAGATCGGTGCGGCAGATCCCGCAGGCGGCCACCCGGAGGAGTACCTGCCCCGGTCCCGGTTCAGGGATCGGCAGATCTTCCAGTGTGAGCGGATTGCCTTTACCAGTAAACACCATGGCTCGCATAGTCTTGAGACTTCCCTCCGATCAAGGACTGACTGAATCCCGAGTATCCTGAAGGCTTGTGCATTGTCTGCTATTATTGAACCAGCAGCAGAGTCAGAACATGAAAGACAACAAATTGTATCAGAACGCCGGCGTTACTGGCACTGATTTCTTTTCGCGCCGATGGTGACAACAGGGGAGGGTGCTATGACGGTAGAGAAGGTGGAGGTTGAGGCAATTGCGGGATCGGCGCAGCGGATCATCATAAGGAGCGATGTCGGCTGGTTCACCAATAGCGGCCCCCGTGGCAATATTGTCACGGTTGAGTCCATGGTCGCCTATTCGACGGTCGTGAACGAACTCTATCGCGAAGGGTACCAGATGGTGTCTCCGCAGGAGTATGCCGCGCACTACGGGTTGGGACTGGAAAACGTGTACCGGCGGATCAGGGAGGATGGGAGCCTCTTCCTACTGGCCTATCCCGGGGGCGAGCCTCCTGCCGAGGCGGTGCCGCTGGAGGAGAGAGAGGCGCGGGAGGATCTGGGGCCGCATCTTGTCTAACCCCTCTCCCTTATCTCCCTGATCCCCCTCTCCAGCGAGTCGATGAGCTTCCTGAAGTCGGTCGGCTTCACGAAGTAGTCGTGGATCTCGATGCTGCCGAAATCGCCGAGTTTGTTGCTGTAGCCGGTGATGATGATGAACTTGGTGTCGCCCTTCAGGTCCCTGATTTCCTCGACCATCCGCACACCGTTCATGTCGGGCATGTTTATGTCGGTGATCACTATCTCCGGTCGATGCTCCCTGCACAACTCCAGCCCCTTGGCGCCGTTCTCCGCCACATAGATCTCGAGATCGGGCATCTTCAGCGCTATCAGGGAGCGCATGATGTCGCAGGCTTCGGTGTCGTCTTCGACGATGAGCAGGGAGAGCTTCATCTCAGACCTCGATCCTGAACTCGGCGCCGCCTCCGACATTTCGCACGGTCAGCCGTCCACCCATGTTGTTCTCGATGATGTTCTTGGACATGAAGAGTCCGATGCCGGTCCCCTTGCCGAGCTCCTTCGTGGTGTAGTAGGCATCGAAGATCCTGTCGATGATCTCTTCCCTTACGCCGCCCGCGTTATCGGTGATGGTGACCACCGCCCTGCCGTCCTCCGTCCAGGCACGTACCGCGATCCGGGCATCCTCCTTCTGCTCTCCGAAGGCGTCCTTGGCGTTCATCAGGATGTTGAGGAGCACCTGCCGGTACTCGTTGGGGAAGCCGTTGATCTGCGGATCCCCCTGGACATCGACCTCGACCGTTATTCCCCGCTGCCCCAAGCTGTCTTCCACCAGCGAAAGGGTCTTCCTTATCACCTGCTGGACGGAGAAGAGCTTCTTCTCCCTGTCGGGCGAGGCGAACTCCCTGAAGTCGTCGATGGTCTGCGACAGGTGGCGAAGGACGTTCATGGCCTTGGCCACGCCTGCATCCAGGAAATCCTTGTCGACTTTGCCCGTGTCGAAGAAAAAGGCGATCTCCTGGATCTTGAGGGCCAGCACGTTCAGGGGCTGGCGCCACTGGTGGGCGATGTTGTTGAGCATCTCCCCCATGGCCGCAGTCCTGTTCTGTTGGATCATCATGCGGTCCTTCTGCCGCAGTTCCTCCACCGCGCGCAGGCGCTGCGAGGTCTCCTCCTCCAGTCGCCGGTAGGTCTCCACCAGCTTTTCGTTTTGCATCTGCAACTCGGCCTGGGTGTTCTTCAGTTCACGGCGTTGCGCGAAAAGGTCGCAGAAGACCCTGACCTTGCTTCTCAGGATGGCAGGCTCGATCGGCTTCATCAGGTAATCGACGGCCCCCGCCTGATACCCCTTGAAGAGTTGGTACTCCTCCTTCATCCCGGCGGTGACGAAGATGATGGGGACCTGCCGCGTCTTCGGGTTCTGGCGCATCAGCTCGGCGGTCTCGAAGCCGTCCATTTCCGGCATCTGCACATCGAGCAGCACCAGGGCGAAGTCGGTGTACAGGGTCTGGCGCAGGGCCTCGTTCCCCGACTGGGCCTTCACCAGGTCGAGTTCCATGTCATCGAGAAGCGCCTCCAGGGAGGTCAGGTTCTCGGCACGGTCATCAACGATCAGGACGGGAATTTTGCTGTTGCTTGGCATAGTGATCACTTTCAGCTAGATGTATGAAGAGCTGAGGGAGAGCGGCCAGTGGCAGCACGTAATCTGGGCCCACAGCAATGATAGCATGTTTCGGCATCGAACTCGCGGCGGCGTCCTCGGGATCCTGGACCACCGTGACGCCCCCTCTTTCCTTGATCCTCTTCAGCCCGGCACTGCCATCGAACCCGGCCCCGGTGAGGACCACCCCGATGACACCGTCCCGGTAGGCGTCAGCCGCCGACTCGAAGAGGACGTCGACCGAAGGGCGGGCGAAGTTGACCGGGGCGTCGGTCGAGAGGCCGAGTGTACCGTCTGGTTCCACCAGGAGGTGGTAGTTGGCGGGAGCGATATAGACTGTTCCCGCCACGGGGAGCTCATGCTCGTCGGCCTCCTTGACGCGGATGTCGCATTGCTGATCCAGCAGCAGCGCCAACCGGTCTCCGGAGTCGCGGCTCATGTGCTGGATCACGATCAGCGGCAGGGGGAAATCGTTCGGCAGTGCGCCCAGTAGCGGCTTCAGTGTCCCGATCCCCCCGGTGGAAATGCCGACCACTATGACCTTAAAGGTGCGAGTGTGGGAGTCAGTCATAACGCTTCCTGTAGATGCGTGTCCTGGGGACAATCTCCTGGTAACGCTGCGCCAGCGAACGCCCTTCGAGGGTCTCCTTGGTTCCCAGGCACAGAAAGCCCCCGGGAGCCAGGGCGGAATCGAAGATTTTCAGGGCGCGCTCCTTGAGGCGCTCCTTGAAGTAGATCAGCACGTTGCGGCACATCACCATCTGCATCTCCCCGAACTCGTTATCCGCCGCCAGATTGTGTGAGGCGAAGACGATGCGCTCATTCAGCCCGGGAGCCAGCTGCGCCTGGTCGTTACCGGCCGTGTAGTAGTCGGAAAAGGAGCTCCTGCCGCCGCTTTTCTGGTAGTTGGCTGTGAAGAGCTTCATCTCCCTCAGGGGGAAAACCCCGTCCCGGGCCTTCTTCAGCATCGCCTGGTTGATGTCTGTGGCATAGATGCGGAAGCGCCCGGAGAGCCCCTCCTCCTCCAGCAGGATCGCCATGGAGTAGGCTTCCTCGCCGCCGGCGCAGCCGGCATGCCAGATCTTCACGAAGGGGTAGGTCCTCAGATGCTGCGCGACCTCCTCCCTGATGGTCCTGAAGACTTCCGGGTCCCTGAACATCTCGGAGACATTGACGGTTATCCCCCGCAAAAGCTCCTCGAAGAGTGCCGGGTCCCGCAGGATGTGGGGCTGGGCCTGCGAAAAGGTGGTGAAGCCGGAAGTGGAGAGCCACTGCTTCATCCTGCGGCGCAGCGAGGCCTCGGCGTAATCCCTGAAATCATAACCGTAGACCCGGGCGATACCGTCCAGGAGGAGTTCCATCTCGATGTGCTGCAGGTGATCATGATAGGTCATCATGGCGGCAGGCTTCACTGGTTGTAGAGCCAGACCCTGAGGAGCGACAAAAGCCGCTCCATATCGATCGGCTTGGTTATGTAATCGCTGGCCCCCGCTTTCAGGGCGGCCTCACGGTCCCCTTTCATGGCCTTGGCGGTCAAGGCGATGATCGGGAGACGGGCGAAACGCTGATCGTTGCGGATAAGCCGGGTGGCCTCGTAGCCATCCATTTCCGGCATCATCACATCCATGAGGACGAGGTTCACGTCCGGGTGTTCCTCCAGCCTCTCCAGCGCCACCTTGCCGTTCTCCGCCTCGATCACCTGCATCCCCTTTTCCCTCAGCACTGTGGAGAGGGAGAAGATGTTGCGCATGTCGTCGTCCACCAGCAGTACCTTCTTCCCGTTGAAGACAGTGTCGGTATCGAGGGTGGTGCGGATCATGCGCTGTTTTTCGGGTGGCAGCTTGTTCTCCAGGACGTGCAGGAAAAGGGTGACCTCGTTTAGGAGGCGCTCCGGGCTCTTGGCCCCCTTGATGATTATGGTCTCCGCGTAGCGCTGCAGCCGCTGGGTCTCGTCTGGCGAAAGCTCGCGGCCGGTGTGGATGATGACCGGGATGCGCCTCCTCTCCTCCAGGTTGCGGATGTGTTCGAGGAGGTCGAAGCCCGACATGTCGGCCAGCCCCAGGTCGAGCACGATGCAGTCGACGCGCTCCGCCGAGAGGAGCTTTACGGCCTCCTCCCCGGTTTCGGCCAGGGTGATGGAGATGTCGCGTCCCTCCAAAAGCGAGACCAGCGCCGCGGCCTGGGCCTTGTCGTCCTCCACCACCAGCAGCCTCTTCGTGGTCCGGGCCAGGGCGTCGTCGATGGAGGAGAAGGCACGGTCGAGCTCGTCGCTGGAGACGGGCTTGGTCATGTAGCCTATGGCCCCCATGGAAAGGGCCTTCTGCCGCTCTTCCAGCGAGGTGATGAAGTAGACCGGGATGTGCCTGGTTCGCAGGTTGTCGGTCAACTTCTGCATCACGCCCCATCCGTCCAGGTTCGGTAGCATGACGTCGAGAAGGATGGCGGTGGGGAGAATGCGCTCCGCCAGTTCCAGGCCGCTTCGGCCCTCTGTGGCTACCACGGCCGCGAACCCCCGCTCCCTGACCCTCTCCATCAGGATCTTCACGAAGGAGAGGTCGTCCTCGATGATGAGGATGCTGGGCCTGCCGGGGTAGATGCCTTCACGGTCGTCGAGCGGGGGAGGGGGGGGCTGCGGAGGTCGGCTTCCCTGAGGCCGGGGAGCGGAGGGCGTCGTCGGCGCGACGGTCGAAGGGGCGGCCTCCCTCGCCACCGGGAGGTAAACGGTGAAGACGCTTCCCTTCCCCTCCTCGCTCGCCACCCGAACCTCCCCGCCCATTGCGCGGGCCAGTTCCCGGGAAATCGAGAGACCCAGGCCGGTCCCGCCGTACTTGCGGCTGACGGAGCCGTCGGCCTGCTGGAAGGCCTGGAAGATGAGTTCCTGCTTGTCGACCGCGATGCCGATTCCCGTGTCGGTGACCTCGAAGGCCACGGCTGCGACGCCTATCGGGTTCTCCTCCGGCTTGGGCTGGTAGACCCGCAGAGCCACGGAGCCGTTCCTGGTGAACTTCAAGGCGTTGGAGATCAGGTTCTTCAGCACCTGGAGGGTACGCTGGCGGTCCAGCCTGATTTTCTCCACCACACCCTCTTCGACGGCGGTCGAGAAGTCGACTCCCTTTTGCTCGGCCAGGTGACGGAAGGATGAGGCCAGCTCCTGGCAAAGCTCGGCGGGGCTCACCTCGTCGTAGACGAACTGGAGCCTCCCCGATTCCACCTTGGAGAGGTCGAGGATGTCATTGATGAGATTCAGGAGTTCTCCCCCGGCCGAGTTTATGGTCGTTGCGTATTCGACCTGTTTGGCGGTGAGGTTTCCTTCCTTGTTGTCCTTGAGCTGTCCCGAGAGGATCATCAGGCTGTTGAGCGGGGTCCGCAGTTCGTGGGACATGTTGGCCAGGAACTGGGACCTGTAGCGGCTTATCTCCTCGACCTCCTTGGCCCTGCGCACGATCTCGCGGCCGGCTTCCTCCATCTCGCGGTTCTTGGCCTGGATCTGTTCGCGTTGCTGCTCCAGAAGCTCGGCCCGCTCCTCCAGTTCCTCGTTCGACTGCTGCAGTTCCTCCTGCTGGACCCGCAGTTCCTCCCCCTGGGCGCGGCTTTGCAGCAGGAGTTCGTCCACCCTCTGCCGGGTAAGATTGACCGTCACCGCGGCTGCCAGCACCTCCGCCGCCTGGTTCAGAAAGTCGAGCTCCAGCTCATCGAAACCGCCGAGGGTCCCGAGTTCCATCACTCCCACCAGCCGCTGCCCATGCAGCAGGGGCTGGGCCAGCACCAATCTCGGCGGGGCCTCCCCCAGGGCCGAGGAGACCACCAGATAATCGGCAGGAACATCGGTCAGGGAGATGGCGCGCTTCTCACGGGCCGCCTCGCCCGCCAGACCCTCTCCCAGGGCGATGGTGCGCCCGACGACGCGGTCCCGGGTGAAGGCGTAGTTGGCAACGATCCCGAGGGTCTTGCTCTCCTCGTCGAAGAGATAGAGTGCGGCTACGCCGACCTTGAGGTACTCCGACAGCCACCTCACGGCGTCGGCCGCCATTTCCTTGAGGGGACGGTCCCCCAGCAGCCTGGCGTTCAGCTCGTTGAGGCCGGTCTTGACCCAGTTCTGGGAGCGCTCCCGCTCCCCTGCCTTTTCCAGCTCCGCGTTCCTGGAGCGAAGTTCGAGCTCCGCCCTGGAGCGCTGGGTGTTCTCGCTGTTGAGGAGGCCAAAGACCATCAGCAGAATGGTGAAAGCTATCATGCCTCCAGCTTCCAGGGCGTGGAGGGTTCTGGCCAGGTCGGCCTCTTTGGCGGCCGTTCTCCGTTGCAGCAGCCGCGTCTCTTCCGCCTCGGCCTCTGCGACCAGTCCGCGGATGCCGTCCATGAGGTTCTTGCCCAGGTGGGTCATCACCATGTCGCTGGCGGCGTTGAAGCCGGTTTCCCTTCTGGCTTCGACCACCTTGGCCATCTGGGCCAGTTTCTGGTCGATCAGTGGCTCGAGTAAATCCAGGCGCTTTTGATGCGAGGGATTGTCCGCGGTGACCTTCCTCAGGGTCCCACGCGTTCGGGTGATCCTGCTGAGGGCGTCATTGTAGGGGGTGAGGTAGCCGTCATTTCCGGTTATGATGAAACCGCGCTGGCCGGTCTCTGCATCGACCAGCTCCGTCAGCAGGTCGCGCAGTTCGTGAATCACCAGATAGGAACGATTCTGCCAATAATCCGACTCCCTTACCGTCGCCATGTTCAGGTAGGCCAGCCACCCCATGCCTATGAAAATGGCTAGGGCCGCCGCGAAGGCTATGGTGAGGACGGTTTTCCGGGTGAGGGGAAGCATTCCTGACCTCGAGAAAGTTGGTGGCCGATCCGGTCGGGGAGGAGCTGTTGCCGCATAGTGATGATTTTAACCCGGAGCCGGGACGGAAGTTAAGTCCCCGGTGAGATTGCAAGCGGGGAAGCTCACATCGATGATGACCCGGACGGGACGGTGAAGTAGAACGTGGCCCCCTTGTCTGGCTCCGCCTCGGCCCATACCCTGCCTCCGTGGCGCCTGATGATCCGCTCCACGGTGGCAAGCCCTATCCCGAAGCCGCTGCCGGCCTCCGCGCCGTGGAGGCGCTGGAAAGGCGCGAAGACCCTTCCGGCCTGCGCCATGTCGAACCCCATCCCGTTGTCCCGGATGAAGCAGGCCTGGCTGCCGTCGGCCTCGTCGGTGCCGAACTCGATCAGGGGGGCCGGCTGCCGGCAGGTGTACTTCCAGGCGTTTCCGAAGAGGTTGTCGAGGACTATCCGCAAGAGATCGGGATCGCCCTCCACCGTGACGCCTTCGGCGATGCGGAAGGTGACCTTGCGCCGCGGCTCGCTCCCTTGCAGCTCGATGGCCACCGAATGCGCCATGGCCGACAGGTCGACACTTTCGCGGCGGAGCTGCACCTGGCTCAACCGGGAGAAGTCGAGGAGGCAGTCGATCAGCCGGCTCATGCGGAGGATCCCCTGGTAGGTATCCTGCAGGTGGCCCAGACACGCCTCTTCGAGACGGTCGCCGCAGTGGTACTGGATGGCCTGGGCATGGCCGTAGATCAGGTTCAAGGGGCGCCGCAGGTCGTGCGCCACGGTGTAGTTGAAGGCCTCGAGATCCTGGTTGAGCCCCTCGAGCTGGGCAGCCCTAGCGGCAAGGTCGGCGTTGAGGCGGGCGATCTCCTGTTCGGCCAGTTTCCTCTCGGTTATGTCCCTGGCGACGTGGACCACGCCGATGGTGTTTCCGTCGGGGGCGATGAGCGGTGTGTAGCTGACCAGGAAGTAATCTTTGGTGCTAGCCTCGTAGAATTCGGAGATCTCCTCGTGCCTGCCTGAGCCGGCCCTCAGGTGAGGGCAGAAGTCGGGTGCGGTATCCGTTCCGTGGAAGGCGGTATAGCAGTGGAGGCCGATGAGATCTTCCGGGGGGCGACCGAGCCGCTGGGCCATGGCCCTGTTGACCCGGGTGATCCTGTTGTCGTTGTCGAGAATGGCGATGAAGTCGGGAACGCTGTCGAAGGTCCTTTCCCATTCCTCCTTGGCCCTGATCAAGGCCCTTTCGGCCCGCTTGTTTTCGCTGATGTCCCTGACCAGGGCCAGGATGCAACGGACCCCTTCTATTTCCAGCACCTCGGCGGAGTAGAGCCCCTCGAGTATTTCGCCCGTCTTCCCCCTGAAGCGGAACTCCTGGTTGCGGATCGCCCCTAACTCCTTGAGAACGTCGATGAGCCTGCTGCGTTGGGAGGGGTCGTCCCACAGGCTGATTTCATAGACGGTGCGGCCGATGATCTCCTCGCGCCGGTAGCCGAGGGCTTGGAGCGCAGCCTCGTTGATGTCGAGGATCGTCCCTTCGTCGAAGGTCGAGATGAGCAGCAGCGCGGGAGCGGCGTCAAAGATCTTGTAGAACCTGCGCTCGGACAGGCGGATCTCTTCCTCGGCCAGTTTGCGCTCCGTCACGTCCATGGCGATGCCGTGCATCCTGATGGGGCTTCCCTGCTCGTTGAAGAAGGCGCGGCCCTTGCTGAGCACCCAGCGCAATCCCCCATCCGGGAGCTTGACCCTCATCTCGGCGCCGTACTCCACGTCCTCCTGCAACGCCCGCCTGACCGCTTCATCGACCCGCTGTCGGTCTTCCTCGTGTATGGCCGCCAGGAAGGCGGGGTAGGTCATTACGTAATCGGCCGGGTAGCCGAAGAGTTCCTTGCACCTGTCGCTCCATTCCAGCTCGCCCTTCACCAGATCCCAATGCCACATTCCGATGTCGGCCGCGGCCGTCGCGAAGAGGAGCCTTTCCTCACTCTCTTTCAACTGCAGAATTTCCTGGGGGGAATGCCGGGGGGCTTGCTGGAGACCGGTGTGGGCGGCGTTTCTTTCCTGGAGCTTGCCGGTCATCTCCCGGAGCTCGGCGGTTTTCTGCTCCAGTTCGTCGTTGGCCGTTTTCAGTCTGGCCGTCAGTTCCGCGATTTCCTGCGCCTGTTTCAGGGCGTCGACCAGCTGATCGGGAGGGTGATCCTGCCGGGGCTCAGCCGCTTCGTCACCTTTCAGCTTCTCGTCAGTATCGACCGGATGCTTCATGTCGCACCGTGCCTCCGGTGGTTTTTCGAAAACTGCGCGGATACCTTCTCTAGGTGGAGTTCCAACTGCTGCTGCCAGGAAGCTAGCTGCCTCCCGGCATTTGTCTATCTCAGGCTGCGAATAGCTCCGCCAGAAGTGACAGGACCTTTACCTGTGTCTTCTTGTCGACCCTGCCCCACTTCTGCACAAGCCGTGACTTGTCGACCGTTCGTATCTGGTCCAGGACTATCTGTCCGTCCTTGCCCTTTAGTTTCGACTGCACGCGGGTGGGGTAGTCTCTCCCCTTGCTTGTCATCGGGGCCACAATCACTGTGGCCAGGTAGTTGTTCATTTCATCGGGGGAGATGATCAGGCACGGCCTGACCTTCTGTATCTCCTTCCCGATGGTCGGGTCCAGGTTGACAAGGTAGACGTCGAAGCGCTGGACTACCATACCCACTCGTCCTCCTCCCACTCAGTCCTGCCTGCCACATCCTCATCGAGCATGCTGTCGTCACCTTTTTCGGCCATCAATCTGAATTTTTCTCCCCATCCCTGTCGGGGACTGGAGGCGGGGGTAATGACGATTCTCTCTCCTTCGACCTCGATATCGACCTCCGTTCCGAGCCGGCTCTGTTCGAGTAGCACTTTAGGAATCCTTATCCCCTGTGAGTTGCCAATGCGTATTATGCTCGCCTTCATATAGCCTTCCTCCTGGATTTCCTTAGGTGGCTACATTGTAATTACCCTGGCCGCCGGCCGTCAAATACTTTCTTCCCTCAGTCTTCTTCGATTGAGGCCGCGTCCAACCCCTTTTCCATCTCCAGGACCTTGAGGGTGATCTTCATCAGTGAGTCTGGATTGAGGGAGATTGAGTCGATCCCCTTAAGCACCAGGAAGGCGGCGAACTCGGGATAGTCGCTGGGGGCCTGGCCGCAGATGCCGCTGTGGCGCAGGTTCCTCTTGGCTCCCACGATGACCTGCGAGATCAGTTTCATCACCCCGGGGTCGCGTTCGTCGAAGACCTGGGCCACCAGGGCGGAGTCGCGGTCCACGCCCAGGGTGAGCTGGGTAAGGTCGTTGGAGCCGATGGAGAAGCCGTCGAAGAGCCTGCTGAACTCGTCGATCTGGATCACGTTATTGGGGATCTCGCACATCACGTAGACCCGCAGCTTGTTCTCGCCGCGTTTCAGCCCGTTCTTCTCCATCTCGGCCAGCACCTTCTCCCCCTCGGTGACGGTGCGGCAGAAGGGGATCATGGGAATGACATTGACGAGCCCCATCTCTTCCCTGACCCGCTTGATGGCCCGGCACTCCAGCGCGAACCCTTCCCGGTACCTGTCGTTGTAGTAACGGGATGCGCCGCGAAAGCCGATCATCGGGTTCTCTTCCTCCGGCTCGAAGGCGCTTCCGCCCAGAAGGCGCGCGTACTCGTTGGTCTTGAAGTCGCTCATCCGCACCACGACCGGCTTGGGATAAAAGGCGGCGGCGATGGTCGCTATGCCCCCGGCCAGGCGTTCCACGAAGTAGCTTTCCCGGTCATGGTAACCGGTGATCAGACGCTCGATCTCCTGCCGCTCCGCAGGGTCCGCGATCCGCTCGGGATGCACCAGTGCCATGGGATGGATCTTGATGTAGTTGTTGATGATGAACTCCATCCTGGCCAGCCCCACGCCGTCGTTGGGGAGCTTCGACTGGGCGAATGCCTCGTCCGGGTTCCCCAGGTTCATCATGATCTTGGTCCTTGGACGGGCCAGGTCGGTGAGGGGGATACGCTCCACGCGGAAGGGGAGGGGGGTGTCGTAGACCTTGCCGATCTCGCCTTCGGCGCAGCTCACCGTGATCTTCTGCCCGTCCCTGATCTTCTCCGTGGCGTCTCCGGTCCCGACAATGGAGGGGATGCCGAGCTCGCGGCTCACGATGGCGGCGTGGCAGGTCCGTCCTCCCCGGTTGGTCACCACTGCCGCCGCGAGTTTCATGATCGGCTCCCAGTCGGGCGTGGTGGTGTCGGCCAGTAGGATGTCACCCTTGCGGAATTCGGAGAGGCGATGGACGTCGGTGATGACCCGCGCCGGTCCGGCGGCGATTTTCTCGCCCACGCTGGTCCCCCAGGAGAGGAGTTCCCCCCTGCCCTCGAGGTGGTAGATCTCGAGGAAATCGGAGGGTTTCTGCGACTGTACCGTCTCCGGTCGCGCCTGGACGATGAAGGTCTCCCCGCTCAGGCCGTCCTTGGCCCATTCGATGTCCATCGGCTGGTCGTGTCCCACCTTTTTGGCGTAATAATCCTCGATGGTCATGGCTGCCCGGGCGAGTTCCAGCACCTCTGCATCGGTCAGGCAGAAGAGCCTCCGCTCCTGTTCCGGCACCTCCACGTTGCGGACCACCACCTTGGCGCCGCCGCGACCGTAGATCATCTTGATCTTCTTCTCGCCGAGCTTCTTTCCCACGATCGGCCGGAAACCGTTCTTCAGGGTCGGCTTGAATACGTAGAATTCGTCGGGGTTGACCGCCCCCTGGACGACATTCTCGCCGAGGCCGTAGGCGGCGTTGATCAGCACCACGTCCCGGAAACCGGTTTCGGTGTCGATGGTGAACATGACGCCGCTGGCGGCGAGGTCCGAGCGGACCATCTTCATCACCCCCACGGAGAGCGCCACCCGGAAGTGGTCGAAGCCCTGGTCGATCCGGTAGGATATGGCCCGGTCGGTGAAAAGCGAGGCGAAGCAGCGGCGGCAGGCCTCGAGTACCTGCGCGGATCCCCTGATATTCAGGTAACTTTCCTGCTGACCTGCAAAGGAGGCCGTGGGGAGGTCCTCAGCCGTGGCGCTGCTGCGGATCGCCACGTCGGTATCCTCGCCGTACTCCTGGCAGAGCCTTCGGTAGGCGTGGAGGATGGCGTCGGTGAGATCCTGCGGCAGCGGGGCCTGGTACACTATCTCGCGCAGCCGGTGTCCCTGTCTCGCAAAGGCCTCGAGGTCGCTCTTGTCTATCTCCCTCAATATCTTCCGCATTTCCTGCAATTTTCCGCTGTTCTCGATGACATAGCGGTAGGCATCGGCGGTCACTGCGAAGCCGTTGGGGATCTTTATGCCGGATGAGGAGAGCTCGCGGTACATCTCTCCGAGAGAAGCATTCTTTCCACCGACCAGCGGCACATCGGCAATTGAGATCTCGCTGAACCACCTGATATAGCGTGAGCGTCCTTTGTCAGTCATCTCCTTCTCCTGTACCGGCTCTATCCACTGATCACAATAATCTTCACAGTATATCCTGTTATTCCAGTTTGGCAGCTCGTACAGCCATTCAACGCACCTTCCGAGCTAGGTTTTTGCTTTGCCTCTTTTCCTTCCCAACATTCCTTCGAAACTGCTCCCTCTCCCCATGCTTCCCTCACCCCGCCCCTCTCCCGGAGGGCGAGGGGGAGTTTGAACTGTGGAGAAATGGGCAGGTGCAAGTGGCTAACCGGACAACGCTGCCTTTCGAGACGGTTAGGGGGAAGGGTATCGGTACCCATTTCGTTGAGGAGAGGACGTAACACCATCTGCTACCGTTCGTGCTGAGCCTGTCGAAGCACGCACTTTGGTTTAAAGGGAGGAGTTGACGGCAACCGGGATGGGAATAGGGAAGGGGTGTTTGTTGCGATCGTCCAGCCCGTGGCTATAATGGCCTTTGTTCCAGGAGCGTCTATCTCGCGTCAAAGGAGGAATCAAAATGCAAACGTTCGTGATGCTTACCCGCCTCTCCCCGACGGCACTGCGCTCGCCGGCCTCGTTCGAAGAGCTTGAAACCAACGTGATGCAGCAGATCCGCAGCAAATGCCCGAAAGTTGAGTGGGTTCAGAACCTGGCCATACTCGGCCCTTGTGACTACCTGGACATCTTCCGTGCCCCCGACCACGAGACTGCCCTCGAGGTCTGCACCATCATCCGCTCTTTCGGACATGCCTCCACCGAGATCTGGAGCGCGACTGAGTGGGACAGGTACAAGGAGCTTCTGCACAAGTTTTCGAAGAAGTAGAAGCAAGGCGCGCTCAGGCTCCCTTGGCCCTGGTGCAGCTACCCAGCGCCCCCTGACCCCCTCCCGCAAGGGGAGGGGGAACTTAAAGCGAGGGGCGACTACCCGTTGGTGTAATCCTCGGCAAATTTCACGGCGGCCGGAACAAACTCCAGGAAGTCCTTTCGCAACTCTCCGTAGTTCTTGACCAGCTCCACTCCTCCCCCTGCCAGAGGGTTTGTCCTTACAATCCTTCTCGACATGCGTGTCAGAGCTATCCCGATCCCTTCAGGATCGAGATAGGAGGGGATCATCTCTTCGAAGATGATCGGCACTATCTGCCGCAGACGCTCCGGCAGAAGGTGGCGCCTCGCTTCGATCACCCCCCTGACCCGTCCTAGGTACTCCGGGAGCGGCTCGCTCGACCACTTAGTCCAGTTCGCGGCCAGGAAGTGGTCGTAGAAGAGATCGACCAGGATGCCGCGGTAGAGGCCGAAGCTCTGGGCGATCCGGAGCCTGCTGCGGTTGAAGGCGGGGTCGGTGTGGGCGAAGGAGTCGATGGCGCGGTGGAGTTGTATCCCCCGGAGCAGGCGCGGAGGGTAGCGGTTGTCGAGCCGGCCCTTCACGAAGTCGCCCATGAAGTTGCCGGTGATGAGATCGGGGTCGTTGCCTGACAGATAGAGATGGAATAGATAGTTCAAGGTTTGCCTGTTTCTTCAGGAGAAGGCATCGATGCCGGTGAGGTCGCGGCCGAGAATCAGGGTGTGGACCTCGTTACTCCCCTCGTAGGTATCGACCGATTCGAGGTTGCACATGTGCCTCATGCACTGGTATTCGTCGCTGATGCCATTGGCTCCCAGCATGCCCCGCGTGGTGCGGGCAACCTCCAGCGCCATCCGCACGTTGTTTCTTTTGGCCAGGCATACCTGCTGAGGCCTGAGCCGTCCGGAATCCTTCAGCCGCCCCAATTGCAGAGCCAGAAGCTGAGCCTGGGTGATGGCCGTCAGCATGTCGGCAAACTTTGCCTGTGTCAACTGAAACCCTGCCACCGGCTTCCCGAATACCTTCCGCTCCCGGCAGTAGGAGAGTGCCTCGTCGAAACAGGCCATGGCAGACCCGAGAGCTCCCCAGGCGATGCCGTAGCGAGCCTGGTTGAGGCAGCTCAGGGCGCTTTTCAGACCGACGGCCTCGGGGAGGATGCTCTCTTCGGGCACCAGCGCCCCGTCCAGCACCAGCTCCGCCGTCACCGATGCCCTCAGCGAGAGTTTGCCAAGGACTTCCCGGGCACTGAACCCTTCAGTTCCACGTTCCACCAGGAAGCCCCTGATCTCGCCGTCCAGCTTGGCCCAGACCAGAGCCACATCGGCGATGGTCCCGTTCGTTATCCACATCTTGACCCCGCTCAGCCTGTATCCGTTGCCCTCCCTGACGGCGCGGGTGGTCATGCCGGCCGGGTCTGAGCCGTGGTCGTGCTCGGTTAGCCCGAAGCAGCCGATCGCCTCGCCGCTGGCCATCTTCGGCAGCCAGTGCGCCTTCTGGACCTCGCTGCCGAACTTAAGGATGGGATACATGACCAGGGCGCCCTGGACGGAGACCAGGCTCCTCAGTCCCGAATCTCCGCGCTCGAGTTCCTGCATCATCAAGCCGTAGGAGATGTTGTCCACGCCGGGGAGGTCATATCCGGAAAGGTTGGCGCCGAAAAGCCCCAGTCTCCCCATCGGCCTGATAAGGTGGAGCGGGAAGGTTCCGGCGCGGTAGTGCTCCCTGATCACGGGGAGAAACTCCCGCTGCACGAAGTCGCGCACCGTGTCGCGTATCAGGCGCGCCTGCTGGCTCAGCTCGCTTTCGATGTCATAGTAATCGATGGCCTTGAACATCGGGTTCCTCGGGTGATGGTAGGAGCGCCCTACCGTGCTGCTTACCGCATTCTCCAGAGTGCGACCGAAATCGTAGGAGCGCCCTTCCGGGCGCGAACCGCACCGCCATGAGTCGTCAGGGAACCGCTTCATCTGGCGAGAGTGGCGGAGCAATTCCGTCTTACGGTGCTTGATCTTTGTCTATCTGTGCCTTCTGCAGTTTCCCGCTGTAATCGCGGTAGATGACCTTGACCTTGCTGAAGAAATCGAGGGCGCCGCCCCGGCCGCCTGCTTCCGGATGGCCCGAACCGGAGTGCCTCCAGCCGCCGAAAGGAAGCTGCACCTCGGCTCCTATGGTCGAGGCATTGATGTAGACGATGCCGGTCTCGAGTTCCGCCTCGGCGTGGGCCGTGGAGTTGACGTTGCGGCTGTAGATGGCTGAAGAGAGGCCGTACTTCGAATCATTGACGATATGGATGGCCTCGTCGAGGCTTTGGCAGGAAATCACGCTGACCACCGGTCCGAAGATCTCCTCCCGCGCGATTCTCATCGCCGGCTTTACGTCCGCGAATACAGTGGGTGACATGTAGAAGCCGTTCGCCAGGTTGCCCTCGGTCACCCTGCTGCCGCCGGTAACCAGGCGGGCACCTTCTTCCTTTCCGATGCCGATGTAGTTCAGAACCCGCTGGAATTGCGCCTGGTTGACGAGCGGCCCCACCTGGGTGTCCGGATTGAGCCCGTTGCCAAGCCTGAGGGCTGCGGCGCGCTCAGCCAGGGACGAGACGAAGCGCTGGTAGACACCTTCGTGGACCACCACCCGGCTTGCCGCCGTGCACCGTTGGCCTGTTGTGCCGAATCCTCCCCACAGCACCCCTTCCAGCGCCAGTTCCAGGTCGGCGTCGTCCATGACGATGACCGCGTTCTTTCCGCCCATCTCGAGCGCGATAGGGCGATGCAGGGCCGCAACCCGCCTCTCCAGCGCTTCTCCAGCGGCACTGGAGCCTGTGAAAGAGGCCGCGTCGACATCGGGGTGCGTGACCAGATATTCACCGACCTCGGAGCCCGGGCCGCAGACCAGGTTGATCACCCCCGGAGGAAGGCCGGCACCGTCAAGCATCTCTACCAGCGCCGCCGCACAGGCAGGTGTATCCGAGGACGGCTTCAGCACCACCGTATTTCCGCAGATCAGCGCAGCGAAAGCTTTCCAGGAGGGAATGGCGATGGGGAAATTCCAGGGTGTGACCAGTGCCACCACGCCGAGCGGGAAACGGACGCTCTTGCAATCCTTGTCCGGCAGTTCCGATGGGACGGTCTCTCCCTGAAGCCTGCGCCCTTCGCCTGCCATGTAGAAACCGATGTCTATTGCCTCCTGGACGTCACCGAGCCCTTCCGCTATCACCTTGCCCATCTCGCGGGTCACCAGGTTTCCCAGCCTGTCCTTGTTCTTTTCGATGAGTTCGGCCGCGCGGAAAAGGATCTCCGCCCGTCGAGGAGCCGGAAGCCCGCGCCATGCCGGGAGCGCCTCCTGTGCCGCGGCCACTGCGCAGTCCACATCACGCCGATCGGACAGTGGGGCCGTCGCCACCACCTCCTCGAGGTCAGCGGGATTGTAACTGTCGAAAGTTCTTCCTTCTCCCGAGTCGCACCACGTTCCCGCAATGAAATTCCTCACTGTTTCCGGCATCGTTCACCTCCCAAATGGGACATGAGTGAAATCATACCAGAAGAGAAACGAACGGGTAGGGGAGAGGGCACCCAGGGTGGTGGCCGCCCTTGGTTTACGATAAGCTGTAAAGGTCGTTGCAGGGAACCCCTCGCCCTCCGGGAGAGGGGAAGGGGTGAGGGCCGCGGCCATATCCCCATATCCAAAGGCACTTCAGGGGACGGAGCCGCATGGACTTGAAATCGATCAGTATTGTCAGCACATCCTTCTTGCTCATTACATCGCTCTGCCTTATTTCTACCAGCGGCTGTTCGAAGAAGGAGGAGGCCCGCCAGTCACAGCCAAGCCGCATCTCCGCGACAAAGGACTACGTCACGTACTTCGGCCCCGCGCCGACCACCGATAAGGGAACCTGCTACGCATTTATCATCTACTTCCCTGCCGCCGACAATCCCGGGAAGGTGGTCCCTTACCCGTTTTTCACCTTCGATGAATCGACAATGAAGAAGGTGGCCCTGGAGCGGCAGGTGGGCGGCTTGGATGAAAAGACCTCCAGCGGCAGGTTCCTGCAGCTCTTCCCCCAAGGTGTGCGTCTGTTATCTGTTACCCTGCAAAACGGGAGGGCCACCGCTGATTACAGCAAGGAGTTAGCTCCGGCGGCAGCTGACAAGACGACAGGAGCGGCTCTCTACAATGCGGTCGCTTTGACCTTGTTGCAGTTCCAGGGTGTCACCTCCGTCAGGATTACCAGTGACGGGCGTGATCTCTTTCCCTCAAGTCTCCCGCCGGCCGCGGCCTCCATGGTGCTGCAGCCTGCTCCTCCCCGTCTTATCAATGTCATAGCCATGAAGGAAAGCGCGGTTGCGCCGGTAGGGGAGGTGGACGCCCTCTTCGACAGGCCCGTCGACATAAAGGAGTTTACTTTCAGCACCCCCGACGGGAAACCGCTGGCAGGGGATGTCTTCCACTCAATCTTCGATATGGCCGCCGTCCTGAAACCGACCGATCCTTCCAAACTCTCGGCCGGTACACGGATCAAGGTGCGCTGGCGGGTTGTCGACCGTGTCGGAAGGAGTGCCGCCGGAGAGGATGTATTGCCCCTGGATGTCAAGGTGCACCAGGATTAGCATAACTTGCGTGCTTCGACAGGCTCAGCACGAACGTAATGCATCACGCGGCGGCGCCTTGTAGGAGCGCCCTCCTGGGCGCGAACCTCTTGCGTGCTTCGACAAGCTCAGCACCAACGGATTGATAGTATTTACGTGCTTCGACAGACTCAGCACGAACGGAATGCATCACGCGGCGGCGCCCTGTAGGAGCGCCCTCCTGGGCGCGAACCTCTTGCGTGCTTCGACAAGCTCAGCACGAACGGATTGATAGTATTTGCATGCTCCGACAGGCTCGGCACCAACGGATTGATAGTATTTGCGTGCTCCGACTAGCTCAGCACTTACGGATTCTGTTGCGGTGGAGCGTACGGGGCAAGGGAGCATCGATGGAATTACCTAAGTCAAAGAGCGGGATTCTGGGCAGGATTTTTTCTGCTCTGCCACTTCTCGCCGGACGGCGAGGGAAAAAGGGCCAGCTGAAGAAAGATCTCCCTTGGGCCGAGGCAAAGGTTCCTCTGCGAGATGCAGTGGTGGCGGTGGTGACCACCGGGGGGCTCCACCTCAAGACTCAGCCTCCCTTTGACATCATGACGGGAGAGGATGCAACGGTGCGTGAGATTCCGGTTCTGACACCTCGTGAAGATCTCTGCATAACACATGGGTATTATGATCACACCGACGCGGAGATCGATCTGAACCTGGTGCTGCCGATACAAAGACTGCAGGAACTCTGCAAGGCTGGTGCATTGGGCGGGCTTCACCGGGTGGCCTATAGCATGATGGGATATCTCTGTGATGCAGGGCTGGAAAGGCTTCGGGAGGAAACGGCGGTGGCGATTGCCGAAGATATGGCTGGTGCAGGAGTCGGTTATGCATTGCTGGTGCCGGCCGGGGGGTACTGCAACCGATCGGTGGGGCACGTTGCCAGGGTTATAGAAGCGGTGGGTATCCCTACCGTAGCCTTATCCAGTGCCCGGGAGATAACGGAGAGGGCCCATCCGGCGCGGGCGCTTTATCTCCGCTATCCCTTCGGCCATGCCCTCGGCGAGCCGGGAAACAGGAATCAGCAGCTTGCCGTGCTCTATTCGGCGTTCCGGCTCCTCTTCGAGGCGAAGGAGTCGGCGACACTCAGGGATGCGCAGTTACGCTGGAAGAGGGATCTGCACGCGCCTCCCGACTGGGACCTCTTCAAGGAACTGGGGCCGGGAATGGAAAATAAAGGCTGATCAGCGCGCGCCGGTCAGCCTTTAGTGCAACGTGTTGCCTGACCGCGGTCAGGCATTCTTGTCCGTCTGCCATCGCTGCATCGCCATCATGTAGTTTTCCTGCATCTCGTCATTGACCAATGGCGGGGTTGCGGCTGTAGGCTCCCCCTGCCTTGACCCCACCACCTGCCGAATAGCGGCCTCCGCTTTCGATTTCTCCAGTGAACCGTTCGAAACCGCGCAGGAAATTGAGAGCAGCGCAACGATCTTGTCCAGGCGGGTCAGCACCTCTTTCTTGAATTTGTCATCGTCCATGGCAGGCCCCGTTCCTCGATAATCGTCCCGGCACCTTGCTCTGCCGGTCTCCGGCGGGCAGGTAGGGACACGGCTTCGATTATATCGTAGGAACAAAAAGCCGCCAGCTCTGGCCGGGCTACTTCATAAGTTCGCGCCCCACATCGAATCCCTTGCCGATGACCGCACCGATCCCGTAGTAGTTGCGGTCCGCCGGGTTATAGATGATGGGGAGGACTTTGGATGCGTCGGCATCGCCACCGGCGTTGAGGACATCTTCCTCCGCCTTGACGTCGACTATTTCTCCGATGAACTGGATGTGCACCCCGATCTCGACCGTCTTGATCAGCCGGCATTCGAGGACCAGGGGGAATTCGGCGACGTACGGTGCGTCGACCAGTTCGCTCTTCACCGGAGTAAGTCCCGCAGCGGCGAATTTATCCGTATTGCGGCCCGAAGCGATGCCCGCGTAATCGGCAGCCTTGACAAAGGACTGCGATGGCACGTTGACGGTGAAGGCTTTGCGCTCGACGATGGCTTCGTAGGTGTGTCGGGACTTCCGCAGAGAAACCGCTACCGCCGGGGGATCCGAGCAGCAGATTCCTCCCCAGGCGATGGTGGCGATATTGGCTTTTCCGTTCTTGTCGTAGGTCCCAACCAGCCAGACAGGTGTGGGCATGGCGATCGTCGACGCTCCCAGGCTTTTCTTCATAACTCCTCCTTGCAACCAGGTCTATTTCATAAGCTGTGACAGCGCTTTCCCGCCGATACCGATATTATCTCTGTTGAACTCGTTTATCAGCACGATGAACTTGTCCTGCGGTATCCGGGTAGCAGCGCTGGCAGCTTCGGTCAGTGCTTTAATCAATTCACCTTTTTTCTCAGCGGTCTCGATAGTCCCAATGTCTACAGTTATTACCGGCATCTTCATTCCTCCTAGAGTTGCATCTGTCATAGACGGGGAACTCTAACAAATAATCAGCTCTAATTCAAGGAACGTGAAAGGTGAAAGGTGAAAGGTGAAAGGTGAAAGGTGAAAGGTGAAAGGTGACGGAAAAATCTCACGCACGATTAACTGCGAGGTTATGCTATACTCCGCTCACTTTTGCGGGAGGACAGGATATGGTGGAGATAAGGGAAACAGATTTGAAGGTCGATTACTACCGGGCATCGGGGCCGGGGGGACAGCACAGGAATACCACCGATTCCGCGGTCCGGATCCGTCATCTGCCGACCGGGATCGTGGCCCAGGCAAGTGAAAGCCGCTCGCAGCTACAGAACCGGGAAAAGGCGTTGGAACGGCTGGCCGAGTTGCTGCGGCGACGGGAAATGAAGGTGAAAAAACGGGTTGCCACCAAGGTGCCGCGCAAGGCCAAGGAAAAGAGGCTCACTGAAAAGAAGCTGGTATCGCAGAGGAAGAAACTTCGCTCCACCTCCATGGATTGATCGGCTAGTCACCCTCGACTGTCGTCCCACCAGCTCCATACACTTCCTTCATTACCCCGCAGAACGCTACAGCCGCAGGTGAAAGCTCCCTCCCTTTTCTGCTGGCGAGGTAGAAATCCCGCCTGATTTCAACATTGGCCACCGGTATCTGGATGAGCGCGCCCTGCGCCAGTTCCCTCTGTACCGATAGCGACGAAACGAAAGAGACACCGATTCCCGCGATGACCGCACGCTTGACGGCCTCGTTGCTTCCGAGGTGAGCCGCGACCCGCGCCTTCCCGGTGGTAAGCTCTATACCTGCCTTCCGGAGCGCCTCGGCGGCTGCCTTGCCGGTTCCCGATCCAAGTTCCCTCAGCACCAGAGGTTCGCTCAACAACTCGTCGCTGCAGATCCCCTTCACTTTGGACCATCGGTGTGGCGCGGGAGCCACCAGTACCAGCTCGTCGGTGGCGAACTGAGTGAAGCAAAGGGTTTCATCGGCGAAGCGGCCACCAACCACGCCGATCTCGACCTCTTCTGTCAGCAGCTTTTCCTGGACCTCCCGACTGTCACCTTGCCAAACATTGATGGTGAGTCCCGGGTATCTGCTGTTCAGGTGGGGGAGGGCGGCGGGTATCATGTACTCTCCCGGGATGCTGCTTCCGGCGATCTTGAGATTGGCATCTTCGATCCCCTTGAACCTCGCAAGCGCACAGGTGATCTCTCTGGTAGCCTGACAAAGGCGCCGAGCCCTGTCGAGCAGCAGCTTTCCCGCCTCGGTCGGCAAGGCCCCTTTACCCGTTCGATCCAGCAGCTTAAGGCCGAATTCCTCCTCCAGCGCAGAGATGTGCTGGCTCACAGTCGACTGGGTGATGAAGGTGGCCTCGGCACCTTTCGAGAAGCTCCCGCTTTCGGCCACCTTTATGAAAACCTCCAGTTGCTTCAGATTCATTGCTGGCTCCATTGTAAAAAGCGATAGCCTGGATCGAATTGATCGAATTTATCAATTTGACTAGCCTGTGTCAATTAGCTAATAGTTATTGCTATTCTGGGGGGGGGCTTTTCTCGTTGGAAGAAGTAGTTGTAGCCACAGCGACAGTTAATCATACGCCGTGTCTGTATCAGAAAAGAGCCACGTCAACTTGATGCAGCATCGGAATTTAAAGGAGTATTGAATGGGACGTTTCTTATTATTTTTTGTAGCACTGACGCTGGGAGTAGTGCCAGCCGCATGGGCAAAGAGCAGGAGCGGTGTCGTCACTGTCGAAGTCGACCTGACTAAACAGGATGCCGGACAGGAGACGAGGTTGTGGATTCCCTACGCCGTGTCAGACAGGGACCAGTCCGTTACCGATGTCAAAGTCTCCGGCGACTTTGCCACTTCCGCCGTCTATACCGACAGGTTCGGTGGCACGCCCATTCTCTACGCCCAGTGGGACAAGAACGCTGCCAGCCGCAAACTGACCTACACCTTCGAGGTCAAGAGGGAGGAGATCCGTCTGCGTGACTTGCCCACCAAAGAGCCACGTTGGAATCCGGCCGACTACGCCGAGTACCTGAAGCCTACTTCTTTGGGCCCCACCGACGGCGAGGTTAAAAAGCTGGCCCAGTCCATCACCAAGGGCAAGCGTACCGTTCTGGACAAGGCAAAGGCGATCTACGACTGGACCTGTGAGAACATGTACCGTGATCCTGCAACACGTGGCTGCGGCAAGGGCGACGTCTGCGAGCTCTTGAAGCAACCCGGCGGCAAGTGCACCGATATTTCCTCCGTCTATATTGCCCTGGCCAGGGCCGCCGGCGTCCCCGCGCGGGAAATCTTTGGCATACGCCTCGGGAAGAAGTCCCAGGAGGATATCACCGGCTGGCAGCACTGCTGGGTCGAGTTCTTCCTCCCCGGTTTCGGCTGGGTTCCCATCGATCCCGCCGATGTGCGGAAGGCCATGCTGGTCGAGAAGTTGGACCTCAAGGATCCCAAAACCCGCGAATACCGCGACTACTTCTGGGGGGGCATCGATCCCTATCGCATCAAGATCGCCGTCGGCCGCGACGTGATTCTCAATCCGCCGCAGGCCGGTGCGCCGCTGAACACCTTTGGCTATCCCTATGCAGAGGTGGGCGGCAAGGTCATCGATTGGTACGAGCCCAAGACCTTCAGCTACCGGATCACCTACCGCGAGAAGTAATCAGCAGTCTAAGTAAGTAATCAGCAGTCTCGTTCAGACTCCCTCCTCCGCCCCCTCTCCCCCCCGGAGAGGGCCGGGGTGAGGGAGTTTCCGTTCGTGCTGATCCTGTCGAAGCGCGAAAAGATTCGATCCTCTGCCCCCCCTTTCCAACCGAGACCGCATAACCCTCTCCCCCCGCTCACAGTACAAGGGCAGGGTGAGGGTGCGCTCCGTTCGTGCTGAACCTGTCGAAGCACGAAAAAATTCAACCCACTGACCTCGTTCCCAACAGAGACCGCATAACCCTCTCCACGCGGGAGGGCTGGGTGAGGGACGCAAGCCATGCGGTGCCGGCTCTCCCTTTCGTAGGAGCGCCCTCCGGGCGCGAACCGCAGCAACGATGCCGCTCCTACGGCAAATCCCCCCTGTCCCCCTTTTGACAAGGAGGGGGCGTCGTGGAAGCAGCCGTTGTGAATGGTGAATGGTGAATGGTGAATGGTGAATGGTGAATGGTGAATGGTGAATGGTGGCCCTCCCCGCGGGGGGGAGGGATGGAAGAGGATCTTCAAGAGTGATGAGGAGGTTGACTGGTAACTGCGACGAAGACGAACGCTAGAACTTGTAGCTCATGGAAACGCCGGTCATCTCCTTGCTGACGGACGGCGTCACCATCAGACGGTTTCCGAGCAGCCGGTTCTTGTCTTCTTTGTGG
The DNA here is from genome assembly GCF_056994735.1 of Geomonas sp. Taxonomy (NCBI): domain Bacteria; kingdom Pseudomonadati; phylum Thermodesulfobacteriota; class Desulfuromonadia; order Geobacterales; family Geobacteraceae; genus Geomonas; species Geomonas sp. The sequence goes on along the minus strand of NZ_JBXKJL010000513.1, from coordinate 15,552 downwards.
AAGCTCAAAAGGGCTTTGCTGGTGAAGTACCCTACCGCTCCGCCGAAGAAGACGTCGGAGGACCAGTGCTCGTTGCTGTAAATCCGGGAGAGACCTGTCAGGGTGGCGAGACCGTAGGCAACGGGGGGAACCCAGGCGTTGTCCTGGTACTCATTGGCAAAGATTGTGGCAACCGAAAAAGCAGACGCCGTATGCCCGGAGCTGAAGGAGGCGTTCTTCAGAGAAGGCCCGTCCCACGTCGTGGAGGAGGCTCCGGTGTTGGGGCGATGCCGCCCCCCCAAGGTCTTGATGCCCTCGGTGAAAATCCCGGAAACCGCATAACTTTCGACAGCGAGCAAAGCTGCCCGCCGCGCCCTGTGGTCGTCGGTGAGGGCGCCGTAACCGTAGACGGCGCCCATCATCGGCAAGATGTAGAGCGGAGTCCCCTGGTCGTTGCCGATCATGGCGAATTTCGAGGCAACCCCGCCTTGATGGCTCTGTGCGAAGTCCTTGATTTTCTCATCGACCAGCATGAGCGCGCCGGTGGTACCTACCACCATCCCGACCTTGAGCCAGTCCCCCGACTCCCAGTGTATGGGTGCCGCCACGATCTTGCCGGTGTCGACAAGGAAGTTTTTGGCGTATTTGAGGTCGAGGGTGTCGACATCACTCGACTCCGGCTCGGCCGCGAGTTTCAGCTCCTGCTTTGCCGGCGCCGGGGCTACGGAATCAGGCTTTGCCGGTGCTCCGGGAGTGCCAACTGCAGCTGGCCGGGGGACTGTCGAGGGTTCTGCGTAGACGGGAATGGTGAAAAGAGTTGCGCCAAGGAGTGCGAGGGATGCGGTTACCTTACTTACCATGCTTACACGCTTTCATCATTTTGATCATGACACCCTTTTAATGGATTGTCGCCCGCAGGCTTTTTAATCTGCAGCGGGATCATAATATCTCTCAGAAATAAAAACAACACCAAAACCGTTATTTACGGCTAACACCTGAAGTATTACTTTATGGAGCTACTGGAAGGTGACGGGGAAGGGCGCGGCTGGGGCGGGCAGGGGCAATGGCCGGGGATTTCGAAAGGTGGTGGTCCTTGATCTTTATCGTTGACCCGTAGTGGGAGGACCGATAAACTAACGCATTTTAAATATTGGCCGAATCATTTTTTTTGCACATTTTACTGTTAGCTTACTTCCTGGCAAGCAGCATGTCTCATAGAGGTGGACAGGTGAAAAAAATCGTAGCTCTGGTGGTAGTCGTTCTGGCAGTGCTTTCAGTAGCCGGGTTCTATTACTTTAAACAGCCCCCCAAGGCGCAGTACAAGACGGTCAAGGTGGAGCGTGGATCCATTCTCTCTACCGTCTCGGCGACCGGCACCCTCAACGCCGTGGTCACCGTCCAGGTCGGTACCCAGGTCTCCGGGACAATCGCGAAGCTCTACGTGGACTTCAACTCCCCGGTCAGGAAGGGGCAGCCGATCGCCCAGATCGACCCGGCCCTCTTCCAGTCCGCCGTGCAGCAGTCGCGTGGCAACACTCTGAACGCCGAGGCGGCGCTGGCCAAGGCGCGGGTCACCCTGGCGGATGCCAAACGGACCCTGTCGCGTAACAGGCCGCTGCTGCAGCAGGGCATCATCTCCCAAAGCGATCTCGATGTCTCGCAGACCGCCTACGACACTGCTCTCACCGGGATCACCGCGGCGGAGGCGACCTTGCTCCAGACCCGCGGCGCCCTCAAACAGGCCGAGACCAACCTGAATTACTCAACCATCAGGTCCCCCGTCGACGGCATCGTGGTGTCGAGGAACATCGATGTCGGCCAGACGGTGGCCGCCTCCTTCCAGACCCCGACGCTTTTCACCATAGCCCAGGACATGACCAAGATGCAGATCGAAACGAGCGTCGACGAGTCCGATATCAGCCGGTTGAAACTCGGCCAGACCGCTACCTTCACGGTCGACGCCTACCCCGACCAGCAGTTCACCGGAAAGGTCGTCCAGATCAGGAATGCCCCGGTCGTCACCCAGAACGTCGTCACCTACGTGGTCGTTATCGGTGTCACCAACAAGGATCTGAAGCTGAAACCGGGGATGACGGCAAACGTCTCGGTGCAGACCCTGAACAAGGACGATGTGCTGAAGATTCCGAGCGCGGCCCTGCGGTTCAAGCCGAAGGACGGCAAGAGCGATAAGGACGGCAGGAGCGGGAAGGGCGCCAAGGGAGTCACGGGGAACCGGGACACTGCCGGCAGCGGTACCGGAGTGCAGGGGGCCAAGGGAGGCGACGCCAGGGCCATGGCCAGGAAAGGGGCAGGGCAGAAGCTCTATATCCTCAAGGAAGGGAAACCCGTCCCTGTCTCTGTCACCACCGGCATCTCCGACGGTAGCTTCGTCGAACTCGTCTCCGGCGATCTCAAGGAAAATGACGAGGTGGTCGTCGAACAGGTGACGCAGGAGAAGAAAAAGGGGATGTCGTCGCCGATGGGACCGAGGTTCTAGATGAGCGAGGTGGTCACATTGAGGGATGTCTCCAAGGTCTACACCATGGGGGAGGAGCGTGTCGAGGCGATGAAGGGCGTATCCTTTTCGGTCGCCCCCGGCGAGTTCGTCTCCATCATGGGGGCCTCGGGAAGCGGCAAGTCCACCTGCATGAACATCCTGGGGTGCCTCGACGTCCCGACCGGCGGCAACTACCTGCTGGACGGGGTCAACGTGGGGGAGCTTTCGGGCAACGAGCTTGCCGAGATAAGGAACAAGAAACTTGGCTTCGTTTTCCAGGGGTTCAACCTGCTGGCCAGGACCACCGCCCGCGAAAACGTCGAATTGCCGCTCCTCTACGCACGGGTCCCCGCCGCCGTCCGGAAGGCGCGGGCTTTGGCGGCGCTGGAGCGGGTGGGGCTGGTCGGGCGCGAGGGGCACTACTCGAACCAGCTCTCCGGCGGCCAGCAGCAGCGCGTAGCCATCGCCCGGGCACTGGTGAACGAGCCCTCCATCATCCTGGCCGATGAGCCTACGGGGAACCTCGACTCCAGGACCACGGTCGAGATCATGACCATTTTCCAGAAGCTCAATGAGCAGGGGATCACCATCATCATGGTCACCCACGAGCCCGAAGTGGCTGAATTCACCGGCAGGCACATCATCTTCCGCGACGGCCTGGTGATCAGCGACACCCCCCACACCGCCAGGCGCGCCGCCACCGACGAGGGAGGTGGACTGTGACCACCTTCCTGCAGAGCTTCCGTATCGCCATGCGCGCCCTCCGGGTCAACAAGATGCGCGCCCTCCTGACCATGCTGGGGATCATCATCGGCATCGCCGCCGTCATCGCCATGGTCGCCATCGGCGCCGGCGCGAGGAAGATGATCACCGACCAGATCTCCAGCATCGGCTCCAACCTCCTGCTGGTCCTCCCCGGATCGATCACCAGCGGCGGGATGCGCACCGGCAGCGGCGCCACCCAGACCCTCACCTATGACGACGCGAAGGCGATCAAGGCGGAATGCCCGTCAGTCGCCGAGGTCGCCCCCACCGTGCGGGGCTCCGGCCAAGTCATCTACGGCAACCAGAACTGGTCCACCGTCATCAACGGGGTCACGCCGGAGATGGTCGCGGTCCGGGACTGGCCCATCGTTTCAGGCCGCAACATCTCGCAATCCGACGTGGAAGGGGCGGCGAAGAATTGCTTGATCGGGCAGACGGTCGCTGATAATCTGTTCGGCGCTTCGGACCCGGTCGGTAAGATCATCCGCATCAGGAAGATACCGTTCACGGTGATCGGCGTCCTGGACCGGAAGGGGCAGTCGCCGCAGGGACAGGATCAGGACGACGTCGTGTACGTGCCGCTCAGGACGGCCCAGCGCAAGCTCCTGGGGGGGCAGTTTCCCAACGTGGTAGGCGCCATCATGATACAGGCCAAGGGGCCGGACGTGCTGGGCAAGGCGGAGGAGGAGGTCACCGCACTTCTCAACCAGCGCCACCGTGTCGGTCCCTCCCGCGAAGTCGACTACACGGTCAGGAACCTCTCGGAACTGTTGGCCGTGTCGGAGCAGTCTTCCAAGGTCATGTCCATGCTCCTCGGCGCGGTGGCCTCGATTTCACTGTTGGTGGGCGGGATCGGCATCATGAACATCATGCTGGTCTCGGTCACCGAGCGCACCCGCGAGATCGGCATCAGGATCGCCATCGGCGCCAAGAAGCGGGACATCATGCTGCAGTTTCTGACCGAGGCGGTGCTTTTGACCACCGGCGGCGGGGTGATCGGGATGCTGCTCGGCGTTTCCGGCGCCCGCCTGGTTGCGGTCCTGGTGGGATGGCCGACCCTGGTCTCGCTCGACACCATGGTTATCGCCTTCGCCTTTTCGGCCGCAGTGGGGATCTTCTTCGGCTTCTACCCGGCCAGGAAGGCCGCCTCGCTCAACCCGATAGAGGCGCTGAGATACGAATGAAAAGAGTTGAAAGGATCACCATGAAGAGAACCAGCAGACTGACCGCCGCCGTGACCCTGTGCCTGCTGCTCGGCTTCGCCGTGCCGCTTTTCGCCCAGCAAGCCCCCCCGCTCAACCTGACACTCAACGACGCCATCAGACTCGCCTTCGAGAGGAACCTCGACCTCAAGGTCGAGCTGTTCAACCCCGCCATCGGGGAGGCGGAAATCCGCCGCAGCCTCGGCATCTACGATCCCCTGCTGACCGCGGCCTTCAGTTACAACCGGACCACCAACCCCAGCAACGCAAACTTCCGACCGGCTCCCGTCGACGAATGGTCGGCCGACGTCGGCGCGACCCAACTCCTCCCCACCGGCGGCACCATCGGCGCCAACGGGACCGCCAGCTGGCTCAGCAACTTCATCAGCTACTACTCGAGCGGGGTCAACCTGACCGCCAGCCAGCCGCTGCTCAGGAACTTCGGCAGGGAGAGTACCGAGCTGAACATCGAGGTCTCCCGCTTCAACAAGGAAGGGTCGCTGGACCGCTTCCGGACCAAGCTCAGCGATACCGTGGCACAGGTGCGCAACGACTACTTCAAGCTGTACAACCTTCAGGAGAACCTGGCCGTGCAGCGCAATGCGCTGGCCCTGGCCAACAAGATCCTGGAGGAGACCCGGGGGAGGGTGAGGGCCGGGGTTCTCCCCGCCATGGAGATCCTGAGCGCTGAGTTCAGCTCGGCCACCCGGGAGAAGTCGGTCATCGATGCCGAGCGGGCGGTCAGGGACCAGATGGACGTGCTGAGATTGAGCCTCCAGCTCGACCCGGCGCGCGAGATCGTCATAGTCAGTCAGCCGACCAGGGAGCTCTATTCCGTGGCGGAGGAGGAGGTGCTCTCCCAGGCGCTGAAAAACCGCCCGGAGCTGGCGGCCCAGCGGATGACGGTGAAGATCAACGATCTGCAGCGGAGGGTGGCGAGGAACCGGACCCTCCCCGACCTGACGTTCAATGCCAATGTGGGGACCGTCGGTTTCGCAAAGGACTTCACCCGGAGCTACGAGAAGACGATCAGCGCCGAGGACCCTGTCTGGGGGGTCGGTCTCCAGTTCAGCTATCCGATCGGCAACCGGACGGCGGAAAATGACTACATAAAGAGCAAGCTGGCCCTGGATCAGTCCCAGACCCAGCTGCAAAGCCTGGAGGCGTCGATAACAAACGACGTCAAGGCGGCGATCAGGCTGCTGGCTTCGAGCTACAAGCAGCTGGACGTCACCAACCGCGGCAGGGCGTTCGCAGAGGAAAGGCTGCGGGCCTTCAGGAAGAAGAACGAGGTCGGGCTGGCCACCACCAAGGACGTCTTCGATGTGGAGAACGACCTGGTCACGGCTGAGGGGAACCAGATCCAGGCTGTGGTAGACTACAATAACGCCATCACCCAGCTTTGGCGGGTGGCCGGGGTGATTCTGGACCGGCAGGGGATCAAGGTCACCGACACCGCTGCCGATCACCTGTACCAGGCCGCGAAGTAGCCAGGAGCCGTCATGAAACAGAAGACCGGTGATGACGGCCGGGGCCGTCCTTTCCAGGGGCTGTTCCAGGCTCTGTCCTATCGCAACTACCGGCTCTTCTTCTTCGGGCAGAGTATCTCGCTGATCGGGACCTGGATGCAGCAGGTCGCCATGAGCTGGCTCGTCTATCGCCTCACAGGCTCGGCGCTCCTTTTGGGTACCGTCGGCTTCACCAGCCAGATCCCCACCTTCCTGGTAGCTCCCTTCGCAGGGGTGCTGGCGGACCGCACCAACCGCCGCCGGCTGCTCCTCGCCACCCAAAGCCTGGCCATGATCCAGGCCTTCGTCCTTTCCTACTTCGTCATCTCCGGTACCATCCAGGTCTGGCACATCCTCGTGCTGAGCCTTTTGCTCGGGATGGTCAACGGTTTCGACATCCCCGTCCGTCAATCTTTCGTGATCGAGATGGTCGAGGAGAAGCACCGCCTCGCCAACGCCATCGCCCTCAATTCGTCGATGGTCAACGCCGCCCGCCTCATCGGCCCTTCCGTGGCCGGCATCCTCATCTCGGTGCTGGGAGAGGGTGGCTGCTTTTTGCTGAACGGCATCAGCTATCTCGCCGTCCTCATCTCGCTGGCCATGATGCGCGTGGCCCCGCGCGAGGTTTCGATAAAGCGCCGCTCCATCCTTTACGAGATGCGGGAGGGAATCAGTTACGCCTTCAGGTTCACCCCCATCCGCGCCATATTGATGCTGTTGTCCCTGATCAGCCTGATGGGCATGCCCTACGCGGTGCTGATGCCGGTCTTCGCCAAGGACGTGTTGCACGGAGGTCCCCACACCTTCGGTTTCCTGATGGCCTCTTCCGGGGTCGGAGCGCTGGTGGGGACGGTGTATCTTGCCTCGCGTCGCACCGTGCTCGGGCTCGGGACGCTCATCGTCCTGTCGTGCGCGCTCTTTGGCGGCGGCATCGCCGGTTTCGCCTTCTCCAAAACGCAGTGGCTCTCGCTGCTCTTCCTGATTCCCGCAGGCTTCGGCGCCATGGTCCAGGTCGCCGCCAGCAACACCATTTTGCAGACCATAGTCGACGACGACAAGCGCGGCCGCGTGATGAGCTTCTTCACCATGGCCTTCATGGGGATGACACCATTCGGCTCCCTCTTCGCCGGTGCCGTGGCCGGGCGTATCGGCGCGCCCAACACCGTCCTTGTGGGTGGAGTCGCCTGCATGGCAGGAGCCCTGGTCTTTTCCAACCGGCTCCCTTCCTTGCGGGAGAAGGTACGACCGATATACGCCCGATTGGGTATCATCCCGGAGGTCGCCAAGGGTATCCAGACCGCCTCCGAAGTCACGGTGCCGCCTAAAGAACCGTGATTGCAGCAGCTCTACCTTTTCCGTCGCCCCAGCTTCCGTTTGCCTACGGAAGGAAGGACGCTAAACTTAGCGGTTGATAGTGAGCAACGGTAGGAGGTGAAATATGTGCGGCGTGCGTTATGAGACCGACGATGCGAAGCGTGGGACAGACCCGGTTTGGCAACAGCTTTATCAGGAAGTGCTCGCCCTCGCGCAAGCAGAGGCCATGCTGGCCAGCTACCTCTACGCTGCCGTCCTGAATCACAACTCCCTCGAAGATGCACTCTCCTACCTTCTCGCATCCAAGCTCGCCTCGCCCTATCTCTCCTCCATGTCCCTGCGCGACGTCATTTCGGAGGCCCTCGACTCGTCACAGGAGATAAGGGAGGCGGTAAGAAGGGATCTGTCCGCGGTGCAGGAGCGAGATCCGGCCGCGCAGGGGCTCGCCCAACCTTTCCTGCACTACAAGGGTTTCCACGCCCTCCAGTCGTACCGGATAGCGCACTGGCTCTGGGGCAGGGGGAGGAAGCCGCTGGCTTATTACCTGCAGAACCGGGTATCCGAGATCTTTGCCGTCGATATCCATCCCGCCGCAACGATAGGAAAGGGGATTTTCATCGATCACGGCACCGGTGTGGTCATTGGTGAGACAGCGGTGGTGGCTGACGAGGTGTCGATGCTACACGAGGTGACGCTGGGAGGGACGGGGAAGGAGTGTGGTGACCGCCATCCCAAGGTCGGGCGCTGCGTGCTGATCGGGGCGGGGGCGAAGATCCTGGGGAATATCAGGATCGGCGAGGGATCGAAAATTGCGGCGGGCAGCGTGGTTCTCAATGAAGTGCCGCCGCACACGACGGTTGCGGGGGTGCCGGCCAAGGTGGTTGGGCGCCCGAAGACCGGGGAGCCGGCGAGGCAGATGGACCAGCAACTGGAGGGGGATTACAGCATCTGACAAAATCATTAGCCACGGAGACACGGAGAAAATCTGAGAAGGCAAAGGCCAAAAGCATTGAAAGTCGAAAGACAACCTGATCAGTACCAATCTTCCGCCAGCTTCCGAAACTGTCATTCCCGAAGCGATTCTGATCGGGAATCCAGCTCCTAACGACGTGAAATCTGGATCCCCGATAAGGCCATTCGGGGATGACAATCTCATAGCGTAAGATTAGCGATAATTAAAAAAGGCAATGCAAAGGGGAAAGAGAAGGGGTGGGAGGAACCTACCGAGTGCGGTGGGGGCTTGCTGTCAAAGACTGTAATATGCGTGCTTCGACAGCTCAGCACGAACGGAGTGCATTGATTGAGGTTGGTAGGTCAAGATGAGGGGGCTGTAAATAGTTTTGTGTAAAGTCAGGGTGTAGCGATTTTATTGGTTCGATGAGGTTTTAGGTTTTCACAGATGTTCTCCGTGTCTCCGTGGCACATGGTTCTAAAGCTTTTCCTGTCTCCCGCTACGGCAAATCCCCCCTGTCCCCCCTTTGACAAGGGGGGGACGCCAGGCCCGCTTCACCATTCACCATTCACCATTCACCATTCACCATTCACGGTTTCTCTCACTTTCCTCTTCCAAGATCAAGCCCGGATGTGCGATACTTTTGCTGTTCTGCCGGCCGCTGGTGGGCGCCCGGCAAAAACTCTACGCAAAAGGATCTACATGTCACGTCTGCATCGCTTTTCCCGTACCGAACTTCTCATCGGACCTTCCGGACTGAACAAACTGCAAAATTCCACCGTCGCCATCTTCGGACTGGGAGGCGTCGGCAGCTACGCCGCTGAAGCTCTCTGCAGGGCAGGCATCGGCAGGCTGGTCATCGTCGATTTCGACGACATCTGCCTCACCAACGTAAATCGCCAGCTTCACGCCATGGACGGCACGGTAGGCAAGGCCAAGGCGGAAGTGATGGCCGAGCGGATGCGCCTGATCAGCCCGCAGAGCGAAATCATCGCCCACCAGGATTTCTACGAAGCCGAAAACAGCGAACTGCTGTTGAAGGACGATTACGACTATGTCGTCGACGCCATCGACCACATCACCAGCAAGCTGCACCTGATCCGTACCTGCAAGGAGAGGAACATTCCCATCATCTCCAGCATGGGAGCGGCCTCGAAGCTGGATCCTACGCTGATCAGGGTGGCTGATATTTCCCAGACGACCAAATGCCGGATGGCGCGCTCGGTAAGGAAGCTCCTGAAAAAACAGGGGATAAGCGAGGGGGTCAAGGTGGTCTTCTCGATGGAGGAGTACCGGAAGCAGGAAATCAAGGATGGCGGCTGCAAGGGGGACTGCATCTGTCCCAACAAGGATGATCAGCGCTTCTCCTGCGAGCACCGCCGCGTCATCCTGGGAAGTGTCTCCTATATTCCTTCCATCTTCGGGCTGACCATGGCCGGGGTGGTGGTCAACGATCTTTTGGGTGAGCGCAGTATCGCTGCCTGATCTCCGACAGAAGCAAAATCAAAAGCAAATCCCCCCTGTCCCCCCTTTGTCAAGGGGGGGAGGTTCTGGCCGAGATTGACATGGGGAGATATCTTCACCCTGCTTGACATGGACGCCCTGGCTGCATTCACGAGGGGGGAACGTGTACGCCGTTCACCCTGAGCCTGTCGAAGGGTGCATTCCTGCCGTTAGCCCCTCCGCCTTCAGTAATTCCCGCATCTGTAGCGCATTCCTTACTGCATTCCCCGCATGGCAGTTGTTGAACATCACGAAGACCATCCTTGCCCGGGCTGAAAGCCGAGTGGCTACCATGGCGAGCGCCTTCAGTTCATCCGGTTTATAGAGGTAACCGAAGCGGGGATCTGCGCGATTCTCCCAGCTCTCCAGGTCCCTGCCGTGCAATCTCAGGTAGGCCATGGATGTCGTCACTTCCGGGCGAAAGGGAGCCGTGGATAAATCGCCATACTGCGGCTCATCGCAGGCGACGAAGGTTATCTTGTGCTCCCTCAGGAATCCGAATACCTCGGGCGCGTGCTGCTGCGTCAGCCAACTGCCGTGCCTGAACTCGACTGCGATCGGAAGCCCTTCCATCAGTTCCTTGCAGTAGAGGATGTAATCCTTATTGGCGTTCTTGCAGGTGAACCAGGGCGGGAACTGGAAGATGATGAAGCCTAGCTTATGGGCCGTTTTCAGCGGCTCCAGTGCCGCCACCAGGGCCTGCGCCATGGCACGCAAAGCCGCGTGCTCGGAGACATGAAGGGCGTCTTCTCCGGATTCGAAAGGCGGCAGCATCTCGCGTAGCTCGTCCGGGAGAAATTCGGGATTGATGCTGTGTCCGGTCAGGGCTCCGTATGCTTTGACGTGGAAGAGGAACTTCTCCGGAGTCCGCTCGCTCCACGCCTGGGCCATTTTTCGGGTGGGGATGGCGTAATAGCTGCTGTCGACCTCGACAGTATCGAAGTGGCTGGCGTAGAAGTTAAGGCGCTCGTGGGGTGTCGTGGCCTCCTGCGGGTAGAATGTGCCGCTCTCTACGAGGCTTTTCTCCGTCCAGGAACAGGTGCCGATGCGGATGACTCCACCGGGCATGGCGTCGCTTACCGGCTCAGAACATGATCATGCCCAGCGCGTAGTTGATCACCGCCAGCACCAGGCTGAAGAGCAGCGCCCACCAGAATCCCGCCACCTGGAATCCGGGGACGACGGCGCTGGTGAGCATGATGAGCAGGGCGTTGATCACCAGGGTGAGAAGTCCCAGGGTAAGAATATTGAGCGGAAGCGTGAGGATCAGAAGCAGAGGCTTGATGAAGGTGTTGATCAGCCCGAGCACGACGGCCGTCACGAGAGCCGCGAAGAAGCCGCTGAGCCGGATGCCCGGGAGCAGGTAGGCGGTGATGACGATAGCCAGGGCACGTATGATCCAGTGTATGATGAAGGACATCTTTTTCCTCCTGATTGGCGACTTTCCGTAGCAAGGTCCATTATACCTTAAACGCCCCCTGCGATTCAGTCAGCATGCGGTAGAGGTCGTCGCGCTGTCGTCGCCGGCTGCAGCCGAAAGATAATCAGCGCCTGCTGAACTGTCAATGCCCCCCGTTCCTTTCTTGCGGTTTTCCCGAGAATGAAGTTACCAATCTTTAAACTCTCTTCTATTATCACTATTTCATGGCAAGGCTCTAGGCTTTGAGAGGCAGTAAAAGCTACGACAAATCCGCTAGATAGAGTGTAAACATGCCCGACGCCGTACTACAAAGCAGTTGACATGTTGCTTGAAACTCTAGTATATTTCGACGACTGACAACAAATGATCCTCCAAGGAATAGGTACTAAATGAAGGAAATTCTTTCCGGCAATGAAGCCATTGCCCGGGGCGCTTACGAGGCCGGAGTCAAGGTCGCCTGCGCTTATCCGGGAACGCCTTCCACAGAGATACTCGAAAACACTATCCGCTACCGCGAAATCAACTCCTCCTGGGCCACCAACGAAAAGGTCGCCCTCGAAGTAGGTATCGGCGCCTCTTTCGGCGGCGCCAGGGCCATCGTCACCATGAAGCATGTCGGCGTCAACGTGGCTGCCGATCCGCTCTTCACCCTGTCCTACACCGGCGTCAACGGCGGACTGGTGCTGATCACTGCCGACGATCCTGAGCTGCACTCCTCGCAAAACGAGCAGGATAACCGCAACTACGCGAAGTTCGCCAAGGTGCCGATGCTCGAGCCCTCCGATTCCCGGGAGTGCCTGACCTTCACCAAGCTCGCCTTCGAGCTCTCCGAGCGTTACGACACCCCGGTCATGCTGCGCACCACAACCCGTATCTCCCACAGCAAATCGATTGTGGAGCTGAGCGAGCCGGTGACCGGTCTCCCCGAGCCGAAACTGGTCAAGAACCCCGCCAAGTACGTGATGCTCCCCGGCAACGCCCGCGGACGTCACTACATCGTGGAGGAGCGGACCGCCACCCTGTCGAAGGATGCCTGCTCCATGCCGATCAACCGCGTGGAGATGCGCTCCGGGAAGATCGGCATCATCACCGCCGGGGTCAGCTACCAGTATGTCCGCGAAGTCCTTCCCGAGGCCTCGGTGCTGAAACTCGGCATGGTCTTTCCGCTGCCGTTCGACCTGATCCGCGACTTCGCCTCCAAGGTGGAGAAGCTCTACGTGGTCGAGGAACTCGATCCTTTCATCGAGGACCAGATCAAAGCTGCCGGCATCGCGGTGAGCGGCAAGGACATCCTTTCCGTGTGCGGCGAACTCACCCCGGGCAGGATCAGGAAGGGGTTCGATCTCCCCCAGAACGAGCAGATCCCCCCCGAGAAGCTCCCGGGACGCCCGCCCAATATGTGCCCCGGCTGCCCGCATCGCGGCGTCTTCTTCACCCTGAACAAGCTCAAGGCCTACGTTTCCGGCGATATCGGCTGCTACACGCTCGGCTTCATGCCGCCGCTCTCCGCCATGGATACCTGCATCTGCATGGGTGCCTCCATCGGCATGGCAACCGGCGCCGTCAAGGTCCTTCCGCCTGAGGAGAGAAAGAAAGTCGTGGCCGTCATCGGCGACTCCACCTTCCTCCATACCGGCGTCAACGGCCTCATGGACATGGTCTACAACAAGGGCGCCGCCACCGTCATCATCCTCGACAACAGGATCACCGCCATGACCGGCCGCCAGGACAACCCCGGTTCCGGCCATACACTGATGGACGACCCGGCCAACGCCGTCGACCTGCACATGCTGTGCAAGGCCATCGGCGTGAAGCATGTGCGGGGGATCAACCCGCAGGACCTCGAGGAGTGCGAGAGGGCGATCGCCGAGGAGATGGAGCGCCCAGAGACCTCGGTCATCATCACCGACAAGCCCTGCGTCCTCATCAAGAGGGAAGGGGTCTTCGTCAAAGGCGAGACCCTGTCCGTCGAGGTCGATGCCTGCTCCGGTTGCCGCGCCTGCCTCAAGATCGGTTGTCCCGCCATCGAGTGGGTTCCGTCTGAAGGGAAGAAAGGCAAGGCCTACATCGATCCGCTCCTTTGCAACGGATGCGATGTCTGCCGCCAGCTGTGCAAGTTCAATGCGATCGGGGGGGCGAAATGAGCGACAAAATCACCAACATTCTCCTGGTAGGCGTAGGTGGTCAGGGAATCCTGCTCGCCGCCGAGATCCTCTCCGAGACCTGCATGCTGGCCGGGTTTGACGTCAAGAAGAGCGAGATCCACGGTATGTCGCAGCGCGGCGGCTCCGTCGTTTCCCACGTCCGTTACGGAAAGGAAGTCTTCTCTCCGATCGTGCCTGAAGGGGAGGGTGACATCCTGTTCGGCTTCGAACTGATGGAGAGCTACCGTTCCCTGCCGCTACTCAAGGTGGGCGCCACGGTCATCGCCAACGACCTCTGCATTCCGCCGCCGTCCGTGCTGATGGGGCAGGAGAGCTATCCCGCCGATCTGGCCCAGAAGATCGGCCAGCGTTTCCCTGACTTCATCCTGGTGGACGGGCAGAAGGTGGCCATCGATGCAGGTAACGCCCGCGCCGCCAACACGGTGCTCCTTGGCGCGGTCTCCAAGCGGCTCGACATCGAGGAGAAGTTCTGGCTGGAGGCGATCGAGCGCATGGTCCCGAAGAAGGCGCTGGCGGTCAACCTCAAGGCATTCCAGGCTGGCAGAGCGCTGGCTTAAGGAGAATCAACAGCCTCACCACAGAGGGGCACAGAGGGACACAGAGGAAAGCCTTTCGGCACACCCTTGACGACTCCCACTTTGCTTTTAAGTCCCCCTTTAGCAAAGGGGGGGAGAGATGGATCTCCCTTTGACAAGGGGGGGGCGCTGGTGGGGCATCTTCTGTACTAATTAGCGCTAATCTTCCGCTACGAGATTGTCATCCCCGAATGTCCTTTTCGGGGATCCAGATTTCACGCCGTTTAGGAGCTGGGTTCCCGATCAGAATCGCTTCGGGAATGACAGCTTTGGAAGCTGGCGGAAAATTGGTACTAATCAGGTCTTTTGTTGATGGCTCTGACTGTTGTCGCTTGCAAAGCTTTACCAAGTTTTGATCTTCCTCTGTGTTACCCTGTGTCCTCTGTGGTAAAGCTTTAAGTTTTTTAAGAATCTGATTCCAGGAGTCGAGCATGTTCTTCAATGAGGAGTTTGAGACGCTGCCGCGGGAGGCTATCCAGGCACTGCAGCTCAAGAGGCTTAAGGCCATGGTTGCCCGCGTACAGGACAGCGTCCCTTTCTACCGGGAATCTCTCGCCAAGGCCGGTGTCACCGCCGATTCCATCAAGACGCTTGAGGACCTCCGCCGGCTTCCCTTCACCTTCAAGCAGGATATGCGCGACTCCTATCCGTACCGCCTCTTCGCGGTGCCGATGGAGGATATCGTCCGCATCCACGCCTCCTCCGGGACCACCGGAAAACCCACCGTGGTAGGATACACCCACAAGGACATCGAAACCTGGAGCGAGCTCATGGCCCGCTCGTTCGTGGCCGCCGGGGTCCACAAGGGCGACATCATCCACAACTCCTACGGCTACGGCCTCTTTACCGGCGGTCTGGGCGCCCATTACGGTGCCGAGAGGCTGGGTGCCTCCGTTATCCCGATGTCCGGCGGCAATACCAAGAAACAGATCATGATCATGCAGGACTTCGGTTCCACCGTCCTCACCTGCACCCCGTCCTACTCCCTCTTCATGGCGGAGGCTGCCCGGGAGGAAGGGATCGACTTCAGGGACCTGAAACTCAGGGTCGGCATCTTCGGCGCCGAGCCGTGGTCCGAGGCGATGCGCGCCGATATCGAAGCCAAGCTCAATATCTCCGCCGTCGATATCTACGGCCTCTCCGAGATCATGGGACCGGGTGTCGCCATCGAGTGCTGTGAAGCGAAGAAGGGTCTCCACATCTGGGAAGACCACTTCATCCCCGAAATCATAAACCCCGACACCGGCGAGGTGCTGGGAGAGGGGGAGAAGGGCGAACTGGTCATCACCACCATCACCAAGGAAGGGATCCCGCTGATCCGCTACCGGACCCGCGACATCACCTCCATCACCTACGAGCCCTGCGTCTGCGGCAGGACGCACGCCCGCATCGCCCGCATGAGCGGCCGCAGCGACGACATGCTGATCATCCGCGGCGTCAACGTCTTCCCGTCACAGATCGAGGCCATCCTCATGGGCGTCGAGGGCGTCGAGCCGCATTACGTGCTGATCGTTGACCGCAAGGACAACCTCGACACCCTGGAGATCCAGGTCGAGGTCGGTGAGGACATCTTCTCCGACGAGGTCAAGCACCTCCAGGCGCTCTCCTCCCGGATCGAGAAGCAGATCAAGGAGATGCTGGGCGTCACCTGCCGCGTCAGGCTGGTTGAGCC
>NZ_JBXKJL010000512.1:0-1992 GCF_056994735.1 Geomonas sp. | reverse complement strand
CTAGAGCGTTGACCGGTTTGAAGTGAACCTGACCTTAGAGCAGGGTCAGGGGACTTGATTCAGGGCCGGTCGATAGGCGATGGTAAGCCCACCATGACATCCTCACCCGCGGAGTTAAACCGTATGTGGACCACCCCGCTCTGGTCACCGCCTCAAGACCTCAGCCCGACCGAAGAAAAGATTGCCGCTCGTGCGGCCAAGAAAAAGAAGCTGTTTGCGTTTTTACGGGCGATTCGCACGGAACTGTTTGATCCAGCGTTTCAGGAGGAACTGGCCGGGATGTACCGGCAGACCGGTGCGGGTAAGCCGCCGGTCCCCCCGGCGCTGCTGGCGATGGCCACCGTGTTACAGGCATATACCGGCGTGGGCGATCAGGAGGCGGTGGAATTGACGCTCGATTCCAAGCGCTGGCAGTTGGTACTGGATGGGCTGGGGGCGGAAGAACCACTCTTCTCTCAAGGGGCGCTGTTCGATTTTCGGATGCGGTTGATGAGCACGGGGATGGATCAACGCTTGTTGGAGCGGACCGTCGAACTGGCGCGTGCCCGCGGCGGGTTCGATGCCAAGGCCTTGCGGTTGGCCTTGGATTCCAGTCCGCTGTGGGGCCATGGCCGGGTGGAGGATACGTTCAACCTGCTGGGTCATGCTGCCCATCAAGTCATCGTCTGCCTGGCGGAACTGACTCGGCATGAAGTCGCCTATGTGCAGGAGCAGATTGGCTTGACCCTGTTCGATGCCCCCAGTCTCAAAGCGGGGTTGGATATCGACTGGGGCGATGCCGAGCAAAAGCAGCAGGCACTCCAGCGACTCTGTGACGAGTTGGAGGCCTTGCAAACCTGGATCGGGGAGCACCTGCCGGTGGAGGTAAAGCAACCGCCTTTGGCGGCGGCGGTAGCGACCCTGCAAACCCTGATGGTCCAGGACTTGGAACCGGATCCGACGGGTGGCGGTACCCGAATCCGGAAGGGGGTGGCTAAAGACCGCCAAATCAGCCTGGAAGATAAGGACATGCGCCACGGTCGGAAGTCGTCGGCCAAACGCTTTGATGGCTATAAACGTCACCTGGCGCGGGATCTCGACGAACAGTTGATCTTGGCCGCCGAAACGCTACCCGCCAACACGCCCGATACCGTGGGCTTGGATCCCCTCTTGGTCGCGGTCGAGCTACAGCCTCGGGAAGTCACCTCCTTGCACATCGACCGCGGTTACCTGGGAGGTGAATTAATCCAGGTTTATGATCAGGCCGGCGTGGTGATCGTCTGTAAACCATGGCCAGGGCGCCACCCGAAAGGGCATTTCAGCAAGCGGGACTTCCAGATTGACTTGGTGGCCTCCCAGGCCACCTGCCCGGCGGGCCAAGTCATCCCCATCGCTCCCGGCACGACCGCCCATTTTCCGGCGGACGGCTGTCGCGGGTGTGCGCTTCGAGATCAATGTACCTCGCGGGAGCGCGGTGGTCGGACCTTGACGATTCATCCGCAAGAAGACCTGCTGCAACGGCTCAGCGTTCTCCCCACGACGGTTGAAGGACGGGCCGCGTTACGGGAGCGCGTTGCAGTCGAGCACGGCTTAGCGCACGTGTCCCAACGACAGGGAAATCGGGCTCGCTATAACGGGACCCGCAAGAATACTTGTCATCTACGATTGGTCAGCGCGATCCAGAACTTGGAACGGGCGCACGCACTCTCTGAGCCGGCTCAAGCCCATGAAGTCCCTCAACGCTTGGCGGCCTGAGCCGTCAAACCGGTCAACGCTCTAGGCCAGCATCGGTGGATTACCGGTGTAGCTGGACAGAAAGTCGCGAATCTCGGCCTGCCCCTGGCCGCGGTCATTGACCCCTTGGAGAGCTTCAATGGTAAGCACGGTACGCCACTTCGGTCAGTCGCTTAGCGGCGCTCAGGAGGCAGCCTGGGATCAGGCCAACACCCACTGACGCACCCACTGGCCATGACTTTCGTCAAAGCATCGGGTGGCCGTCCGGGTTGCCGATGC
>NZ_JBXKJL010000511.1:0-2960 GCF_056994735.1 Geomonas sp. | reverse complement strand
TGGCGAAGAAGGGGATCAACACCGTCGAAGACGCCCTCTATCTTCTCCCCAACCGGTACGAAGACCGCCGCGACCTGAAGCGCATCGCCGAGCTGCGCCCCGGCGCCACCTACGCCTTCTTCGGCACCATCGTTTCCGCGGAGGCACTGACGACCAAGGGGGGGAGACGGTACTTCGAAGCCATCGTCCGCGACGAAACCGGCAGTCTCCCTCTCAAGTGGTTCCATTTCCATCCCACGTTCATGAAGAAGAACTGGTTCCCCGGCAGGCGCGGCATCTTCATCGGGGATGTCTCACAATTCGGCTTCCAGCGGGAGATGCATCACCCCGAAGTCGAATGGGCGGGTGAAGGCGAAGACCTGGCCCAGGTGATGGCACGTGATCCCGACAACTTCGGCCGCATACTCCCCGTCTATCCGCTTACCGAGGGTGTGAGCCAGAAGCTGATGCGCCGGATAATGAAGGACACCGTGCAGCTCTTCAGCCGCTACGTCACCGGCTCCCTGCCGGAAGACATCATCAAGCGCCATAAGCTCCTCTCGCTCCCGGTCGCGCTGAGAGAGGCGCACGCGCCGGATCCGTCCGTGAACGTGGCCGAACTGAACGAGGGGAAGGGCGAGGCGCACCACTCCCTTGCCTTCGACGAGCTCTTCTTTCTTCAGCTTGGCTTGGCCATGAAGAGGCGAGGCGTAGCGCTGGAAGACGGCATCAGCTTCAAGGTGACCCACCGCTACACAAAGGAGCTCCTGAAGCTTCTCCCTTTCAGCCTCACCAACGCCCAGCGCCGCGTCCTCTCCGAGATAAAGGAAGACATGATCTCGCCGCATCCGATGCACCGGCTGGTGCAGGGCGACGTCGGCTGCGGAAAGACCCTGGTGGCCCTGCTGGCTGCCCTCATCTGCGTCGAGAACGACTACCAGGTCGCCATCATGGCCCCGACCGAGCTTCTGGCCGAGCAGCATTATCTGAACATCCACAAGTACTGTGAGCAGTTGGGGATCACCGTGGCGCTCTTGACCGCGAGCGTGAAAGGGAAGGGGGGGACCCTGGAGAAGATAGCGTCCGGGGAGACGCAGATTGTGGTGGGGACCCACGCCGTGATCCAGGAGAAGGTGGAGTTTCGCCGGCTGGGGCTGGGCGTGATCGACGAGCAGCACCGCTTCGGCGTCGTGCAGCGTGCCCTATTGAAGCGCAAGGGCCAGAACCCGGACATCCTGGTGATGACCGCCACCCCCATCCCGCGGACCCTCTCCATGACCGTATTCGGCGATCTCTCCCTCTCCGTCATCGACGAGCTCCCTCCCGGCCGCACCCCCATCGACACCCGTATCGCCCGCGAGTCCCGACGGAAGGAAGTCTATTCCGTGGTGCGCGAAGAGATCAAGAAGGGGAGGCAGGCCTACGTCATCTATCCCTTGGTCGAGGAATCCGAAAAGAGCGACCTGAAGGCCGCGGTCCAGATGGCCGAGCACCTCGCCAACGACATCTTCCCCGATTTGCGCGTCGCCGTCCTGCACGGCCGCATGACAGCCGTCGAGAAAGAAGCCGCGATGCTCAGTTTCAAAGCCGGCGAAACCGACATCCTCGTCGCCACCACCGTCATCGAAGTCGGCATCGACGTCCCCAACGCCACCGTAATGGTGATCGAGCACGCCGAGCGTTTCGGTCTGAGCCAGCTGCATCAGTTGCGAGGCAGGGTAGGCCGAGGCAGCGAGCGTTCCCGCTGCATCCTGATGACCGGCGACAGGCGTTCCGAAGACGGCGATAGGCGCCTGGAAGTGATGGTCCAAAGCAACGACGGGTTCGTGATAGCGGAAGAAGACCTGAAGATAAGAGGCCCCGGCGACTTCCTAGGGACAAGGCAAGCCGGTCTCCCCGAGCTGAAAGTAGCCGACATCCTCCGGGACGGCGGCGTACTTGAGCAGGCACGCAAGGAAGCCTTCGCCCTCGTTGAGGGTGATCCTGAGTTGACAGCACCGAGCCACGAACGCCTTCGTGGCGAGCTGATGCTGCGCTGGGGCGGCAGGCTGGAACTTGCCTCCATCGGGTAGCTCAGGCGATGCATCGCCTCCGATGCCTCATTAGCAGAAAATAGATCTGTCCCGGTTTCTTCAAAAGGCGCCGACCGTTGGTCGAAAGGCGACGACCGTTTGTCGAAAGGCGACGACCGCTAATCGAAAGGTGGGGACCGTTGGTCGAAAGGTGGGGACCGTTGGTCGAAAGGCGACGATCGTTGGTTGAAAGGTGACGACCGTTGGTCGAAAGGCGACGACCGTTGGTCGAAAGGCGACGACCGGTGGTTGAAAGGTGACGACCGTTGGTTGAAAGGTGACGACCGTTGGTCGAAAGGCGATGACCGTGGGTCCAAAGGTGGGAACCGTGGATCCAAAGGTGAGGACCGCTGCTTGAAAGGTAGCTACCGGTTGTTGAACGGCGACGACCATTAGTTGAAGACTGCCTATCCATTACCGGAAGCTGCCTATCCGTAGTCGGAAGGTGTTCGTACTTTTTCTTAAGGCGGATGCCTCTCGTTGAAACGTCCCTACGGTTCGTTATGGGGGTGTAAAAAGGTTTGTGTAAATGGCCCATTCCGGGGTAAACCAACGTACCCTAAGGAGCATACATGACCATTGACCTCGCCGTGATCGATGACCTGCTTAAACAGTATACGGCACCATGGGGGGACGCTGCTGAGATTTTGAGATTTTGATTTTGGGGGAGTCGATGGGGCCAGGCTTGAATAGTTTGATATCGCCCTTCCCGGGGGAGTGAGGCGAAACTGTTGGATGAATACCAAACTATCAGGGCCTGCTCCCACTGCGATCCCCTAAGGTCCAGCCTCTGCAGTAAAGGAGTCAGCGTATGTATCCCTCAGTGAAAGAAGTTGTCCCAGGCGATGATTACATCCTTACTGTTTTCTTCGAGAACGGTGAAAGTGGCACCTTGGACATAAAGCCGAT
>NZ_JBXKJL010000510.1:0-2035 GCF_056994735.1 Geomonas sp. | reverse complement strand
CCTTCTCTTATTTGACTAGCTAACCATACCTTTGATATAAAATATGTTGCTAAGATACTTTTAACGTGTTCAGTATTAAAAAAGCTTTCTGGCATATAGACAAGTATTATTTTTCCTTCTTGCATAGCTGATACAAAGTTTATATTATCTTCGGTTGATCTATTAAACATCATTTTCAACATAAAGTGTTCTTTTAATAGGTTTATTCTATCCAAGATATGTTCTATTTTACTATCTTTAGTGCCTGTTACTTCCTTTGTGTTCTTGTCATATTCGTTTAACTCCATTAAACAATTTACTTCTTCTTCTAAATAGTCTTTTAATTCTTTAGGTAAGTTGTTTATATACTTCATTCTCTTTGTATGGTCCTCTAGGCATTGTATAACGTGTTTTAAACTGTTTCCTTCATGTGCATATACAACCAAACAGGCTGAAGAAAGAAATCTTCTCATACGTGGTTTTAATTCCATATCAGCACTATTTATACTATTTATTAATTCTAGTGTTTGGCTAGCCATTGTATTGGCTATTTGCAACCTTTCGTATAAGTCTGTGCTATCCATAAACTTTGCTTCATTAAATCCAAATGCTTCACTACAACACTTATCAGATAAATCTATTTCAATTAATTTTTCTTTTGGTGTAACCTTTTTTATTTCTCTAGCTAGTTTACAATTTCCTATATAATCAAGTACCAATAACCCTTCATTAGCTTTTACACAATCATTTCCAACATTAGCTAAGAATGTAGTTTTACCACTTCCCATTTGTGCAAAGATAACAGTAGACATGTTAGAGTTTTCTTTATGTGTGCTGAAATATGCCTTTGTTTCTAGTCCTTTAACTTCATTAGTGCCTAGCCTTATATTCCCATTTAAACACTCTACAGGCACACCCTGTTGTTTTGTAGCTATAGCATTTAAGTTATATTTTTCTATTAAGTCCCTAGAAGGTAGATCAATAAAGTTTTGTATTTCATCAGCACTCATTAGGCTTGTAGCTGTATTAGTCTTCATGCTTTCAATATCAAATTTACCTTTATATTTCTTATAGGTAAGTTCATTGTCTCCTTCTAGTGTGTTGAAGCTTTCGCAAACTGATTGTGCGTTTTGTGTTGCTCTTTTACTATCCTTAGATTGTGATACAACCATTATTTGAGTTTTAGTAACTTCCTTATTTCTTTTATCCTTAGTAGCTTGTTTTAGTGTTTCACTAGCGAAGAAGTTGTAAGCCTTTTCAAATGCTTGTTTCTTTGTATTTCCACCTAGAAAGGATTGTATTACATCAAATACAGTTCCAAGACCAACTTCAAAGACTATTGCTAATAGGTTAAGCCCTGTTAAGTTATCTTTTAATATACTTTTACCTTCGCTTCTCTTTTGCATAGTCTTAATATAATTAGTTTTAAAGCCTGTTTGCTCATATGCAGAAGTTGGAATGAAATTATAATATATGCCTACTCTTTCATCTTCTTCTAGTATGTCTATAACGTTCAGATTGCTGTCTAGGAGTGGTTTTGTTCTTCTATCGGTACTAAGGCTCATTGCATCATCTTTAGAGTATCCTAGTTGATATTTAACAGCCGAATCATCAAAGGTTGGAACGTCAACAACTTCTTCAATAGTGGCTTCTTTCCATACGTCTGTCATTTTCTCTTTAAATAGATTCTTGTAATACTCGGGTACAAGCATATAAAACTCTACATTGAACTTTTCTATTAGTACAAAGTAACTAACTTTGTACCCTTCTTTCTCATAGAAGAAACCTCGTTCTAGCTTGTGTATTCTTTCTGTCCAATGCTTATAACATTTATTTATAAGTGATGCTACTAGTGTTGAATTATGATTCTTTATATTCTTACTTGGTGTGATCTTGAAATAAGTGTAAGTTGGTTTTACTATTCTAAAATAATCTGTTACTGTCATAGATATCTTTTTATTAAACATGGTGTGTCCCCCTTAAATTTATATAGTTTATACTAATACTATATGTAGGACTTACTAAAAAGTTACTAAATATTATTAAAAGTTTACAT
>NZ_JBXKJL010000509.1:0-2319 GCF_056994735.1 Geomonas sp. | reverse complement strand
ATGATGCTGGAGAAAGGACAAGCTGGAATTCTCTCAAAGCTGGTGCACCAAGAATGCGGAAGGACCAAGATTCAAACGGTATTGACACCCCGTCGTGACCACGGCCATCGCGCGGGAAATGGCGGCGTTCCTCTGGGCCATCGCCCAGCACGTGGCGCCCACCGCCGTTTCGCCGTGAGAGGCTGGCCATGGCAACGCGCGTGCCCCCTTGATCCAGGCCTCTCTTGGCCAGGCGATGGCTCAAGCCAACTCTGGAGGCTGCCGCTGACGTGGTTGGCAGCCTGGAGCGCCACCCTGGCTTGGTGGCCCTGGCTGTCATCGAACACCGAACAAGGTGAACAGTGATCACAGCAACGGAGGACAGGAGCAGGCATCCCGCAGCATCGGGTCGTGTATGGTTGGAGATGGAGCCGCGGAAGGGGAATCCCCGACTACGCTAGGTGGCCGATCGCCCATCGACGCCCGCTCTTAGACAGGGGGAAGCCCCAGCCGAAGTCTCGGTCAGGCGGTAGCCAACCCGCGTATCAGAGCTTGTTCACCGACGTCTTTCGGCTCCATCTCCTGCCATGCACGATCCGGACATTCTCTCGCGAACCTCCAATACACCGGGGGACGGGAGCGTTCGCCTCTAGGTTTTGAAAGCGGACATCAGAGCGTACAGGCTTAGCATCTATCAGTTTAGCCTTGCCTCCCAGAGAGGCGGGAGCGGCAGGCACGATCGGACGAGTTTGACGATGCGGCGGAGGCCACGGGTGAACCAGGAGGTTCGGCTGCGAGCCACTTTCTTGGGTTGATCGGCTACGCTTTTTTTTCGTTGGGTGTGGCGTGATGCAGCGCGTCCCACTGTCCGGTGGACACTGCCCAATAGAGGGCGAGGGCCATGACCAGGATGAGGCGGTCGAGACGGTCGGCGTAGCGGATCTGTGTGTCTTCGACGCCGAAGCCGCGCGACTTGAAATCCGAGAACATCGGCTCGATGCCCGACCTCTGGCTGTATTCCAGGATGCGCAAGTAGCCCGGCCGTTCGGACATCGCGATGATCCAGGGCTCGGGATGGCCGGGGTCGTGGAGGATGCCAATGTGGGTGCGTGCCCGCTTGGCCGTCAATTCGACATCCTCCAAGTAGAAGATCCGCTCTTTGGCACAGGCGGCCGTCGTAGTCGTTTCGATGCCGTCGAAGACGGTCAGGTTGCCCTTCAGACGCAGTCGGTAGTCCCAGTTGCGATCCTGGCACCAACCGATCAGGTCGGATCAGGTCGGCGGTGCCGTAGAAGCGGTCGCCCATGAGCCGGATCGTCGCCCCGGTGGGCAGCCACGGGAGCACCGCCTCCAGGAGCGCCTTTTGGGTCTCGAAGCCAATGGCGCCCGCTGTCGCCTCGACCCGCCACGTCAGTGGCAAGGCCCGCTCGCCAAAGCGCAACGCCAGCATCAGAACCTGATGGCGGTCGGAGACCTTCGACTGATCCAGGATCAAGACCACGGCCTCGCCCGCCGCCGCCGCCCGGTCCAGAACCTCACGCGCAAACGGTTCCATGATCTCGTCGCTGATGACCAGGGGATTGCTGAGAAGGCGCGTGATCCACTGGTAACGCATGTCCGTCCGGTCTGCGGCTCGCGGCAGCCCGGCCGCCAAGTCCATCAGGTTCACGCTACGCACATCCAGCATCGTGGCCACCAGGAGCGCCAACTTCTCCCGCTGGGTTTTACGCTGGCCGGGCAGCCGCTGCTCGAGGTCTGCGCTGATGCTGCCCGCAATTCGGGTGATGCCGTCCACAATGCATGTCCTGGGTCCGCTGAAGGCGGGATCCTTCAATCACATGCCGATTCGCGGCGTCAATACCGATCGTTCCAAAACTGATAGATGGCAAGGCAATCCGCTTCATTACACAACGTAAAGCATGCTTTTTTGTTTTCCAGTCCGACAGCTTTTTCCGGTAGTATTCCTTTGCTTTCGGATTATGGTTGATCTGGCTGAGTGCAATCATATACATGGCGTTGTCGAGAGATCTGTTGCCCTTGTGATTTTGCACAGTTTTCTTTATCTTTCCTGATCCTTTCTCAAGAGGCGCAATCCCGGCGTACTGCAAAAACTTATCGATAGTTGCAAACCGATCCAGACTGTCAGCATGAGCACCGATTTTTGCCGCAAGCACCATGCCGATCCCCGGAACTGTTATCAGGTTCTTCTCATGGCCGTCAAGGAGGGTATCGAATTTTACATCGATACTTTTCCGCTTCTCATTAATCCGTTTCAGTTCTTTCTGTTTCTCCCTGATAATGTGGGCAATGATTTTCTGCTCCTGTGTATCACTGCTGAGA
>NZ_JBXKJL010000508.1:0-14789 GCF_056994735.1 Geomonas sp. | reverse complement strand
CTGGCTGGAGGGGGGCGGCGACACGCATGTGATTACGGCAGGAGCAGCGATGGCACAGGGAAAGATACTGATCTGCGACGACGAGGAAGGGATCCTCACCTATCTCAACAAGCTTTTCAAGTCCCAGGGATACGTGGTGGAGACCTTCACTGACGGCAATGCACTCCTCGCCCGGCTCAAAGACGCCGACGGGCTTGATGCGGACCTGCTGCTGCAGGACGTGCGGATGCCGGACATAGACGGGATCTCCGTCCTGCGGGAGGTCAAGAAGCTCAAGCCGAACCTCGCCGTCATCGTCATGACCGCTTTCGGGACCATCGATGCCGCCGTGGAGGCCATCAAGCTGGGCGCCTATGATTATGTCACCAAGCCCTTCCCGAAGGAGAAGATCCTGGGAATGATCAGGAACGCCCTGGAGAAGGAGCAGCTGCTCCAGGAGAACCTCGCGCTGAAATCGGAACTGGAAAAGCCGATCCTCCAGGAGACCATCGTCTTCAAGAGCCCCGCCTTCCGGGAGATCTATGACATGACGCTGCAGGTGGCGGCGAGCGAGGCCAACATCCTGATCCTCGGCGAGTCGGGAACCGGGAAGGAACTCATTGCCGGAGCACTGCACTA
This sequence comes from Geomonas sp., assembly GCF_056994735.1. Taxonomy (NCBI): domain Bacteria; kingdom Pseudomonadati; phylum Thermodesulfobacteriota; class Desulfuromonadia; order Geobacterales; family Geobacteraceae; genus Geomonas; species Geomonas sp. The sequence continues at coordinate 14,171 of NZ_JBXKJL010000508.1, read as the reverse complement.
CAACAGCCTGCGCAGGGATGGGCGCTTCTTGTCGATAAACTGCGCAGCCCTCACGGAGAGCCTCCTGGAGAGCCAGCTCTTCGGCCACGTCAAGGGCGCCTTCACCGCCGCCAACACCATGAACAAGGGGCTCCTGCAGGAGGCCGACGGAGGCACCCTCTTCCTCGACGAGATCGGCGACATGAGCCTCTCGATCCAGGCGAAGCTCCTCCGGGTGATCCAGCAGGGCGACTTCATACCGGTCGGTGCGACCAAGCCGATCACGGTCGATATCCGTTTCGTGGCGGCGACCAACAAGAACCTGGAGAATGAGGTGCGCCGGGGAAATTTCCGCGAGGATCTGTTCTACCGCCTCAACGTGATCAGCATCCCGCTTCCTCCGCTCAGGGAGCGCCGGGAGGACGTGAAGCCTTTGGCCGAGCACTTCCTCAAGAAATATTCCTTGAAGATCAAGAAGAAGGTAACTTCCATCTCGGCCGATGCTTTCAAGCTCCTGGTCGATTACGCCTGGCCCGGAAACATTCGCGAACTCGAGAATGTCATGGAGCGCGCCGTGATCCTGGCCCGTTCCGGGAGCGTCACCGCGAAGGAGCTCCCCATCTGGAAGAAGGACCCCGATGCCCCGCAGCAGCGTGTCTCTGCGCCGGTTAGCGCGGAGGCGCTGGTCTCGCTGGAGAACATGGAGCGGGATCATATCGCCCGCACCCTGGCAGGCACCGGGTATCACAAGAGCCGGTCTGCCGAAATCCTCGGTATCTCGCGCCGCACCCTGGACCGCAAGATAGCCGAGTACTGCATCGTCATTCCCGAATGAGACTCTCCGAACTCCGTTTCCCCATCAAGACCAAGCTGACGGTGGCCACCCTGATTCCGCTTGTGGTCTCTATCTTCTTCTGTTTCCTGGCCGGGATGTTCATCCTCAACGCCAGGATTGCCGGCCAGGCGCGGGAGAAGGCCCGTAACGACCTGAACGTGGCCAGGGAAGCCTACCAGAACGAACTCTCCCGCATTTGCGACGTGGTCAGGTTCACCGCCGCCATCGGCTCTACCGCTCCGGCAGTCGAGAGCTGCAACCGGGAGGCCCTGGCGGAAGTCATCGCTCCGGTCCGCCTCAATGAGCATCTCGATATCATGACCGCGGTAGACGGCTCCGGGAGGGTTGTCTATCGAGCGACCAATCCCTTTCTTTACGGCGACACCCTGAGCGGAGACGCCTTCGTGGCCCGTGCCCTCAAAGGTGAGACCGTCACCGGAAGCAGCGTGGTGCCGTGGTCCCGGCTCTCCCGGGAAGGGGCGGCGCTCGTGCAGAAGGCCCGGGTCGGGGCCGGGGGCGAAACTGCCGGAGGGCTTTTCCTCATGGTGGCCGTGCCGGTCAGGGATCGGGCGGGGACCGTGTCGGGTGCCATCTGCGGCGGGGTGCTCCTCAACAACAACCACTCCCTGCTCGATAAGATCAGGGGGGTCGTCTACGAGGGGGAAAAATCCCAGGGGCGGGAAGTAGGAAAGGCGAGCGTTTATCTCGGCGGGGTCCGGGTTGCCGGCGACACCGCATCCTCGAAGGGGAAAGGGACGATCGGCGACCAGCTCCCCGGCGAAGTCTACCGCAGGGTTCTCCTCGCCGACGCCAGTTGGGTGGAGCTCTCCACCATCGATGGCGACCCTTACCTCACCGCCTACCATCCGATCAGGTCCCTGCAGGGTGTGCCGATCGGCGCCCTCTATGTCGGCATGAAGGAGAGCGAGTACTCTTCCGGCACGACCAACATGGCCCTGCTGCTGAGTACCGTGGTGCTCTTGAGCGGGCTGATCGGGGTGGCGGTCTCGGGGATGCTGGGGGGACGGCTGGCCCAGCCGGTCAAGGAGCTCGCCACCCTGGCCCGGCGCCTTACTGCCGGGGAGAGAGACGTGCGGACCGACATCGTTTCCAGGGACGAGATCGGCGACCTGGCCTGGAGCTTCAATGAGATGAGCCGCTCCCTCATGGAGCGCGAGGACCGGATCATCGAGCTGAACCGCGACCTTGAGCGCAAGGTCGAGCTGCGCACGGCAGAGCTCGAGGAGAACAACAGGCTGCTGGTACAGACCCGGGAGGAGCTTTTGCGGGTGGAGAAGCTCGCCGCCATCGGGGAGTTGGCCGCCGGCGTCGCCCACGAGATCAACAACCCGATGGCGATCATCAGGGGCAATACCGAGCTTTTGCAACTCGCCCTTCCGGAGAAGGATCCCAACCGCGAGGAGGTCGATACCATCTTCACCCAGGTGAAGCGCGTGGAACGGATCGTGGCGAACCTGCTGAAGTTCGCCCGCCAGGAGCGCCGGGAGCAGGGGACTGTGGAGCTGAACGTCCTGCTGCACGAGATCGTGGGACAGATCCGTCACCAGGAACCGCTGGAAGGGATCACGGTGAGGGAGCATTACGCCGCGGAAGTGGCTCTCGTTTCCGGGGACAGCGGGCAGCTGCGCCAGGTCTTCACCAACCTGGTACTGAACGCGGTGCAGGCGATGCAGAGCGGCGGCGTGCTGACGGTGGAGAGCCTGCCCGGGCCGCAAGAAGGGGCTTTCCAGGTGCGGGTTTCCGACACCGGCATGGGGATCCCGGCCGAGAACCTGAACCAGATTTTCAACCCCTTCTTTACCACCAAGTCCACCGGCACGGGGCTGGGGCTCTCGGTCTCGTACGGGATAGTGAAGGAGCATGGCGGCTCGATCGAGGTGGCCGGCACCTCGGAGGACGGCACCACCTTCTGCGTGACGCTGCCGAGCTAGCTCCGTTCTCGCCCCACCCCCTGACCCCCTCCCGCAAGGGGAGGGGGGATTTCATGCAGGGGCAGGGCGGATCTCCACCGGCGAAGGAACGTCACTCTCACCGCCACGACAGGCTCCCTCTCCCCCCGGGAGAGGGAAGGGGTGAGGGCCGCTGCCCCGGCGACGGGAGGGCGGCCGTACCTGCGGCACGGTTCGTGTAGGCCGGACCCGATTACAGCAGAGACCAGGAGGAGACGATGCACGAAATGTCGATAACGCAAAGTGTGGTCGAGCTCTGCGAGGAGAATGCCGGGGGGCGGCGGGTGCTGTCGGTGCTGCTGCAGATCGGGCTCCTCTCGGGGGTGGTCCCGGAGAGCATCGAGTTCTGCTTCGAGGCCTGCTCCATGGGCACCCTCCTCGAGGGCGCGCGCCTGGAGATGGACCTGGTGGCGGGGGAGGGGAAGTGCTCCTCCTGCGGGGAACGAAGTCCCGTCGACAACCTCTTCGATCCCTGCCCCCGCTGCGGCGCCCTCGGCCTCGAGATCGTGGCCGGCCAGGAACTGAGGGTCAAGGAGCTGGAGATAGAGTAGCGCATCGAGACAAAAGGATACAAAAATCGAGACAGAAGGATACATTTTCCGGCGGCGCCCCACTCTTTGTGGCGGCGCCCTTTTTTTATGTATACGTGTTTACGGTGTTTTTTGGAATTTCGTATTCGCCGGCACGGGTGTTGCTCATTAAGGGCGACTAGATTCTCCGGGAGGTGGTATGAAAGACACTGAAATGTTTTGTGAAGGAGTGACGCGAAGGAGTTTCATGAAGACCTGCATGGCGCTGACGGCCATGATGGGGCTTCCTTTTGGTATGCACACCAAGGTCGCCGAGGCTATCGAGAAGAGCAGCGGGAACCCTTCGGTGATCTGGCTCCATTTCCAGGAATGCACGGGGTGCTCGGAGTCGCTTTTGCGCTCGACCCACCCGACCATTTCCACGCTGATCCTGGACCAGATCTCCCTCGACTATCATGAGACCCTCATGGCCGGATCCGGCGCCCAGGCCGAAAAGGCCCTGCACGACTCGATGAAGGCCAACCACGGCAAGTACATCCTGGTGGTGGAAGGGGCCATACCGACCAAGCAGAACGGCATCTTCTGCAAGGTGTCGGGCAAGACCGCACTCGAGTCGCTGCAGCACGCGGCGCAGGGGGCGGCGGCCATCATCTGCATCGGCAGCTGCTCAAGCTACGGCGGCATCCAGGCGGCCGCGCCGAACCCGACCGGAGCGGTCGGCGTGCGCGACATCATCAAGGACAAGCCGATCATCAATATCCCGGGCTGCCCCCCGAGCCCCTACAACTTCCTCTCCACCGTACTCTACTACCTGACCTTCAAGAAGATTCCCGATCTGGACGACCTCGGCCGCCCGAAGTTCGCCTACGGCAGGAAGATCCACGAGCACTGCGAAAGGCGTCCCCATTTCGACGCCGGCCGCTTCGCCCAGGGCTACGGCCATCCCACCCACGCCCAGGGGTTCTGCCTCTACAAGCTCGGCTGCAAGGGACCCGCGACCTACGCCAACTGCTCGGTCCAGCGCTTCAACGACGTCGGCGTCTGGCCGGTCTCGGTCGGCCATCCCTGCATCGGCTGCACCGAACCGAGCATCCTCTTCCAGAAGGCGATCGCCGAGAAGGTGCAGATCCACGAGCCGACCCCGTTCGACAGCTATGCACCTGTCGACCTGAAGGAGAAGGGGAAAGGACCCGATCCGCTGACCACCGGTTTCGTCGGCCTTGCCGCCGGCACCGCGCTGGGCGCGGGCGTCATGCTGGCCAAGAAGCTTCCTTCGGGAGAGGCCGGGCGGGAGGGGCACGATGAAGAAACAAAGTAGGCGCGACTTTCTGAAGTCGGTCGCGGGGTGCGCCGGGGTGCTGGCCGGCTCGGCCGCCGCTGCCGGCGCCAACGAAGGGCTCAAGGTCAACAACGAGGAGCTGGGGATGCTCTACGACGCCACCAAGTGCGTCGGCTGCAAGGCCTGCATGGCGGCCTGCAAGAGGGTCAACTCCGACTACGGGAGCCTCTCCTACGAGAAGGCCGGCTTCGACAGCGACGGCCTCTGGGACGCCCCGAGCGACCTCTCCGGGAGCACCCGCACCCTGATCAAGCTCTTCAAGGAGTCCGAGCACCACTGGAGCTACGTGAAGTACTCCTGCATGCACTGCCAGAAACCGTCCTGCGTCTCGGTCTGCCCGGTGTCGGCCATGACCAAGGAGAAGGTGACCGGCATCGTCGACTACAACAAGAACACCTGCATCGGCTGCCGCTACTGCCAGGTCGCCTGCCCGTACACCATCCCGAAGTTCCAGTGGGAGAAGGCGATCCCGCAGATCGTGAAGTGCGACCTGTGCAAGAACACCAACCTGCGCGAGAAGGGGATCTCCGCCTGCGCCGAGACCTGCCCGACCGGGGCCATCAAGTTCGGCAAGCGCAAGGACCTCCTCGAGGAGGCCCACAAGAGGCTGGCGGAGACTCCGGACCGTTACCTCTCCCACGTCTACGGCGAGCACGAGGGGGGTGGCACCAACCACCTCTACCTGGCCGCCATGGCCTTCAACAAGCTGGGGCTCCCCGACATCAAGCCCGAGGCGCCGGCGGAATTCTCCGAGAAGATCCAGCACACCATCTACAAGGGCTTCATCGCCCCGGTGGCCCTCTACTCGACCCTGTGCTTCATCGCGGTCAAGAACATGAAGGGGCACGACAAGGGCGGGGATGACTCCCACAAGAAGGAGGATAACTGATGGGTCATAACGAAGAATTTCAGACGCTGGAGGGAAAGATCTTCACCAAGACGTTCTTCATCCTCCTTTTGGTGGTCCTGGTCGGCTTCTTCTTCGTTGGCGTCCGCTACGTCAAGGGGATCGGCGCGGTCTCCAACATGAGCGACGGCTACCCTTGGGGGATCTGGATCACCTATGACGTGGCGACCGGCACCGCCATCGCCTGCGGCGGCTACGCCGTGGCCATCCTGGTCTACATCAGGAACCGCATGCAGTACCACCCGCTGATCCGCTCCGCCATCCTGACCAGCATGTTCGGCTACGGTCTGGCGGGCTTCTCGGTCATGGTCGACCTCGGTCGCCCCTGGAACGCCTACAACTTCTTCATCCCCTCGAAATGGCAGGCGAACTCCGCCATGTTCGAGGTGGCGCTCTGCGTCATGGCCTACTCCACGGTGCTGATCATCGAGTTCATCCCGGCGATCCTGACCACCATCGAGAACAGCAAGTGGGAGCGGATGAAACTGGTGCGCGAGTGGCTCCACCCCCGCATCGCCCCTGACCATGACACCATGATGGGTAAGCTCGAGGCGGTGCGCCTCGGGGCGGCCTGGCTCAAGCCCCGGCTCAACAAGGTGCTGATCTTCTTCATCGTGCTGGGGATCACGCTCCCGACCATGCACCAGTCGTCGCTCGGCTCGCTCCTCCTGATCGCCTCGACCAAGCTGCACCCGCTCTGGCACACCGGCTTTCTGCCGCTCCTGTTCCTTTTGAACTGCGTCTTCATCGGCTACGCCATCGCGATCCTTGAGTCGATCATCTCCTGCTACTGCTTCAGGCGCCCCTACGAGCTCGAGGAGCTCTCCGGCCTGGCCAACCTGATCCCTTACGTGACGGTGATCTGGCTCTGCGTGGTGCTCGGTGACCTGGCCCACCGCGGGCAGATCGGTGCCGCCCTGAAGGGTGATTTCTACTCCGGCTTTTTCCTCACGGAATTCCTGCTGGTGGCGGTCGGATCGCTCATCCTCTTCTTCGATAAGATGAGGAGATCGCCTCGCTGGCTCTTCGTCAGCGCCGCCCTCATCGTCCTGGGCGGAGCCCTCTACCGCTTCAACGTCTACCTGATCGGCTTCAACCCCGGCAAGGGGTGGAGGTACTTCCCCTCCTTCGCCGAGGTCATGATCACGGTCGGCATCGTGGCGCTGGAGATCCTCGGCTACAAGGTCTTCGTCGCTCTCTTCCCGGTACTCCCCAATACCTCCGGGCACGGGGCGGCGGGGCACAAGAAGAAGGCCCAGTCCTCGGCGCCGGCGCCGAAGATCGACCTGCAGCAACCGGCGGTCCAGGGCCAATACAAAACTGCAAACCAGGAATCTTAAATTCAATTGGAGGGATAGATGTCTACTAGAATCACGCTGGATCCCATCACCCGCATCGAAGGCCACCTGCGGGTAGACGTGGAAGTAAACGGCGGCAAGGTCGCCAATGCCTGGTCCTCCGCCCAGATGTGGCGGGGGATCGAGGTGATCCTGAAGGGGCGCGACCCGCAGGATGCCTGGAGCTTCGTGCAGCGCTTTTGCGGGGTCTGCACCACGGTGCACGCCATCTCCTCGATCCGGGCCGTCGAGCACGCCCTGAACGTCGAGGTGCCGCTCAACGCGCAGTACATCAGGAACATCATGATCGCCCAGCACTCGGTGCAGGACCACATCGTGCACTTCTACCACCTCTGCGCCCTGGACTGGGTCGACATCGTCTCGGCCCTTTCGGCCGACCCCAAGAAGACCGCCCAGATCGCCCAGAGCATCTCCGACTGGCCCGGCAACTCCGAGAAGGAGTTCAAGGCGACCCAGGAGAAGCTCAAGTCCTTCGTGGCCGGCGGCAAGCTCGGCATCTTCTCCTCCGGCTACTGGGGCCACCCGGCCATGAAGCTCTCCCCCGAGGTGAACCTGATGGCGGTCACCCACTACCTGAAGGCGCTCGACTACCAGCGCAAGGCCTCCCAGGCCACCGCAATCCTGGGCGGGAAGAACCCGCACATCCAGAACCTGGTGGTGGGCGGCGTGGCCACCGCGGTCAACATCGACAACATGGCGACCCTCAACATGGAGCGTCTGATCTACATGAAGACGCTGATGGAGGAGACCAGGGACTTCGTGCAGAAGGTCTACTATCCCGATCTCCTGGCCATCGCCGGGGCCTACAAGGAGTGGTTCAAGTACGGCGCTGGGGTCACCAACTACATGGCCGTCCCCGAATTCCCCTTGGACTCCAAGGGGACCCAGTTCGCCCTCACCGGCGGCGTGATCACCGCCGGAAACGTGGCCAGCATGCGCCCGATCAAGGATCACCACGACGACTTCCTGATCAGGAACATCAAGGAGAACGTCACCCACGCCTGGTACGAGGGCTCCGGGACGCTGCACCCGTGGGAAGGGGAGACCAAGCCCGAGTACACCGACTTCAAGGAAAACGGCAAGTACTCCTGGTGCAAGGCTCCGACCCTGGATGGCCGCCCCGTGCAGGTGGGCCCGCCGGCCCAGATCCTGGCTGCCTACGTCTCCGGAAATCCCAAGGTGCGCTCGCTCGTTGACGGCGCGGTTTCGAAGCTGGGTATCAAGCTCGGCGACATCCACTCCACCATGGGGAGGATCTTCTGTCGCGGCGCCCGCGCCCACCTGATGGCGGACATCTCGCTGGACAACCTGGACAAGCTGATCAACAACCTCGGTTCCGGGGACAAGACCTACGCGAACCACACCGAGATCCCCTCCGGCGAGTACCGCGGGGTCGGCTTCCATGAGGCGCCGCGCGGCACCCTGTCGCACTGGATCGTGATCAAGGACAAGAAGATCGAGAACTACCAGGCGGTGGTCCCCTCCACCTGGAACGCCGCTCCGAGAAACGACAAGGGCGAACTCGGCCCGTACGAGGCCTCCCTGGTCGGCAATCCCGTGGCGATTCCTGATCAGCCGCTCGAGGTTCTCCGCACCATCCACTCCTTCGACCCGTGCATCGCCTGCGCCGTGCACACCATCGATCCGGAAGGTAAAGAGATCACCAAGGTGAAGGTGATGTAAGTAAAAAGGGTCCCCCTCCCCCAGAGGGAGGGGGTGAGGGGTGGGGGAGGGTGCCATCATCTGTGCTGGTGCCAGCGTCACCCACCCCCCAGCCCCCTCCCGTCAAGGGGAGGGGGAGATTGACGCATCTTGGAGTCCTTATGCAAATCCTCATTTACGGCGCCGGCAACCTGATCCTCTCGGATGAAGGTTTCGGCGTCCATTTCGTAAGATACCTGGAAGAGTTCTACCAGATCCCGGAGAACGTCGAACTCTACGACGGAGGCACCCTTGGCATCATGGTCCACTTCAAGTTCGAGGAGGCCGACAAGGTCATCCTGGTCGACGTGGTGGATGCGGCCGGAGAAGCGGGTGACATCTTCCGCTACGACCGCGAGGAGATCATGCTGAAGCGGATCCCGGTGAAGATGTCGCCGCACCAGATCGGCCTGCAGGAGATGCTGCTCCTCGGGGAGATGCGGGATGCGCCGAAGTCGGACCTTACCTTCTTCGGCATCATACCGGCCTCGCTCGACCCCGGCGACACCCTCTCTCCTCCCCTGCAGCTGGGGCTGGAAAGGGTGGCCTCCCTTGTGGTCGAGGAGCTGGCGTCGGTCGGGATCGAACTCCTGCCGAAAACGCTGTGATCAAGGAAATCGCTTCCGGGCCGGTAACACCCCGGAGCGCCAAAAGGAGAAGTTATGTTTGGATTTGGTTTGCCGGAGATGTGCATCGTCCTGGCCATCGTCCTCATCGTTGCCGGACCGAGCAAGCTGCCCCAGTTCGGGCAGGCGCTGGGGAGCAGCATCAAGGGGTTCAAGAAGGCCGTCCAGGACAATGAAGTGATAAAAATAGACGAAAAGCCGTAGGCTCGGGTCTCCCCGCATTCAGGGGAGGTTCCTTGACCTTTGGGGACGGTGCGGTAGGCTCATTAGACCTGTCACGCCGACCGGATATCGAAGAGGGAGATAGTAACATGTGCACGACTTGCGGCTGCCCCGGCTCCACCCATGACGATGAGGGCCATGAGCACCACCACGGCCACGACCACGGTTCCGGCCATCACCACCACGCCCCCCACGCGCACCATCATGAGAAGCATCACCACCATCATCATGAGAATGAGGAGGGGGCCGGAAAGCGGGCCGGCGTGAAGCTGCAGGTCGAGACCGATATCCTGGCCAAGAACGATCGCATGGCGCAGGGTAACCGCAGGCTCTTCAAGGAGAAGGGGCTCTTCGTGCTGAACCTGGTGAGCTCCCCCGGTTCCGGGAAGACCACCATCCTTGAGCGCACGCTGAAGGACAACGCCGCCGACTGCCGATGCGCCGTCATCGAGGGGGACCAGCAGACCGATAACGACGCCGTCCGCATTGCCGCCACCGGCGTACCGGTGAAGCAGATCAACACCGGCGCGGGGTGTCACCTGGACGCTCACATGGTGCTGCACGCCAGCGAGCATCTCGACCTGGACCGGTTGGACCTGCTGCTGATCGAGAACGTCGGCAATCTCGTCTGCCCCGCCTCCTTCGATCTGGGCGAGCATCACAAGGTGGTCGTCCTGAGCGTCACCGAAGGGGAGGACAAGCCCCTCAAGTACCCGCAGATGTTCCACGCCGCGACCGTCATGCTGCTCAACAAGGTCGACCTCCTCCCCCATCTCGACTTCGACGTGGAGAAATGCAAGGAGATGGCTCGCAGGGTCTCTCCCGGCATCACCATCTTCGAGGTATCCAGCCGCAGCGGCGAAGGGATGGACCGGTGGTACGACTGGTTGAGGGCAGGGGTCACCGGGGCGAAGGTCTAGAGTTGCTCGCCCGCGGGTTGCAGGCACTGACGGAGAGGGGGCGGCTTCAGGTCGAGGTTGCCGGCATCGTGCAGGGGGTAGGATTTCGCCCCTTCGTCTATCGTCTCGCCCAGCGCCTCGGCCTTTGCGGCTGGGTCCGGAACAGCGGCCGCGGAGTCGATATCGAGGTGGAAGGGGAATCGCCGGCCCTGCAACACTTTCTGGACGCCCTGAGGGAGGAGGCCCCCCCGCTGGCATCCATATCCCGCCTCACCGTGCTGAGCCTCGCCCCGGAACATGCGGCAGGGTTCACCATAGTCGAGAGTTCCCGGGCCGCGGGAGGGGGCGAGCTTCCGCCTGATTGCGATGTCTGCGACGACTGCCTCGCCGAGTTCTGGGACCCGTCCAACCGCCGCCATCTCTACCCGTTCATCAACTGCACCAACTGCGGTCCCCGCTACTCCATCATCACCGGCCTTCCCTATGATCGCCCCGCCACCACCATGGCGCCCTTCGAGATGTGCCCGGAGTGTCTCGGGGAATACCACGATCCGGGCCACCGCCGCTTCCATGCCCAGCCCAACGCCTGCCCCGTCTGCGGACCGCGCCTGCGCCTCTGCGATCCTCAAGGCCGGGAGCTCCCGGGGGACCCCCTGGCGCAGGCACTTTCGGCCCTGAGGCGCGGTGAGATCGTGGCGGTGAAAGGGGTGGGCGGTTTTCATCTTGCCGTCGACGCTTCCAACAGGACGGCGGTGCGGCGGCTGAGGAGCAGGAAGGAGCGCGACGAGAAACCCTTCGCCTTGCTTCTCCCCGACCTCGATGGAGTCAGGCGGATTGCCTGCTGCGGCCCCATCGAGGCTCGTCTGCTAGCCGGAAGCGAGCGGCCGGTGGTGCTGCTGCCGAAGCTTGACCAGGACCTGGTCGCGCCGGAGGTGGCCCCGGGAAACCACTGGTACGGGGTCATGCTCCCCTCGACTCCGCTGCAGCACCTCCTCTTCAAGGACCAGCGCAGGCCGCTGGTCATGACCAGCGGCAACCTTTCCGGCCATCCCATCGCCTACCGTGATGAGGAAGCCTTCCGGAGCCTGGGCGGAATCGCAGATCTCTTTCTCACCCACGACCGCGAGATCAGGACCCGCAGCGATGACTCGGTGATAAGGGTCTTTCGGGGCGAGCCGCTATTCCTGCGACGTTCGCGGGGCTACGTCCCCCGCGGGGTGAAGCTCCCTGCTGAACTCCCGAAGGTGCTGGCTCTGGGCGGTGAGCTGAAAAGCGCCTTCTGTCTCACCCGCGGCGACCGTGCCTTCATGAGCCAGCACATCGGCGACCTGACCAACACCGAGACCCTGGTGAGCCTGGAGGAGAGCATCACGCACCTGCAGCGCCTCCTGGAAGTGGAGCCGGAGCTGGTCGTCCACGACCTGCACCCCGATTACCTCTCCACCTCGCTGGCGGAGAGGCTGGCCAAGCCGCGCCTGGCTGTCCAGCACCATCACGCCCACCTCGCATCATGCATGGCCGAGAACGGGCTTGGCGGGGAAACGATCGGTGTCATCTTCGACGGCACCGGATACGGCCCCGACGGCACGATCTGGGGAGGGGAGTTCCTCGTCGGCGGCTATCACGGATTTAAACGGCGAGGCCACCTCTCACACCTGCGCATGCCCGGAGGCGATGCCGCGGTTCGGGAGCCGTACAGGATGGCGCTCTCCGCGCTGCACTCGATCTACGGTGGCGAGCTCTTCGATAAGGGGTTGCCGGTGCTGGAGCGGGTGCCGCCGGGGCAGCGGGGGATTTTCCTGAAGATGCTGGAGCGCGGCATCAACTCTCCCGTTACCTCCAGCTGCGGCCGCCTTTTCGATGCCGTGGCAGCCATTATCGGCCTGAGGTCGCAGGTGAATTATGAGGGGCAGGCCGCCATGGAGCTGGAGGCACTGGCCGAGCGGGGCCTGGCGGAGGATCGTTACCCGCACCTGATCCACGACCGGGAGTGTCTCGAACTCGATCTTCTCCCGTGCATCGAGGCGATCTGCGGCGATGTAGCCGCCGGGAGGGCGGTGTCCGATATCGCGGCGGCCTTTCACTTCACCCTGGCGGGAGCGGTGGTGGAGGTCTGCGAGCGGGTGCGAAGGGAGAGCGGGCTGGCGCGGGTAGTCCTCTCCGGCGGCGTCTTCCAGAACAAGCTCTTCACCGAAAAGGTGGCGGCTTCCCTGGCCGGGGCCGGTTTCCAGGTCTTCTGCCACCGCCTGGTTCCTCCCAACGACGGCGGACTGGCGCTGGGGCAGGCGGTCATCGCTGCTCATGCCCTTCAGAAGAAACGCGCGGCGAAATAACATCCGCGCCCAGGAAAACGAGAAATAACGCCAGCCCCGATAATGTCGCCTCCCCCTTCCAGGTGGGCGGATCCCGATTAGGTTCGCTACTTTTCAACGGAAAGGACAGGGCGGGGGACCGGTTTCAACGAATAAAGGAGTACCTTATGTGCGTCGGAGTTCCCATGCAGGTGATATCGATCGAAGGGGATAACGCCCTTGCCGAGATCGACGGGGTCAAGCGCGAGGCAAGCCTCATGCTGCTGGACCGGGAAGTGGCGGTGGGTGATTATGTCATCGTACACGCCGGATTCGCCATCTCGAGACTGGATGAGCAGGAGGCTCTGGAGACCCTGGAGTTGATGCGGGAGGCTTTTTCACCGGAGGAGATGGGATGAAGTACCAGGAGCAATTCCGCGAGAAGGCCCTGGTGCAGGGGTTGGCCCGGAGTATCGCCTCTCTCGCAAAAGGGAAGGGCCCCTTCACCTTCATGGAGGTCTGCGGCACCCATACCATGGCGATCTACCAGTACGGGCTGCGCCAGCTCATGCCGCCCGAGGTGCGTCTCGTTTCGGGGCCCGGCTGTCCGGTCTGCGTCACCCCCAACGGCTATCTCGATCGTGCCATTGCCTTGAGCAGGCTCCCCGGGGGCATCGTAGCCAGCTTCGGAGACATGCTGAGGGTCCCCGGGTCGTCCTCCTCCCTCATGCGTGAGCGAGCGAAAGGGGCCGATATCCGGGTGGTTTATTCACCCCTGGACGCGGTACAGCTCGCCGTGAAGAATCCGGATAAGCGGGTGATATTTCTCGGCGTCGGCTTCGAGACCACCGCTCCGACCATTGCCGGGAGCATCCTCGCTGCCGGCAAGCTCGGCCTGGACAACTACCGGGTGCTTGCCTCGCACAAGACCATGCCGCAGCCAATGAGCATCCTCTCCGCCGATCCCGACCTCGCCATCGACGGTTATCTTTGTCCCGCCCACGTAAGCGCCGTCATCGGCGCCGATGCCTACCGTCCTCTCTGCGAGAGCTACCGCGTACCCTGTGTCGTCACCGGCTTCGAGCCGGCCGACGTGATGCAGGGGGTGGAGATGCTGGTGCGCCAGGCGCTGGCGGGCGAGAGCAAGGTGGAGATACAGTATTCACGAGTGGTGAGCAGGCAGGGTAATGCCAAGGCCCAGCAGGTCCTGGCGGAGGTCTTCGAGGAGTGCGATGCCGACTGGCGCGGTATCGGCACGCTCCCCGGCAGCGGCCTGAGGATAAGGGAGCGGTATGCGGCCTTCGATGCGGAGCGGACCATTCCGGTCGAGGTGGAGGAACTCAAGGAGCACAAGGGGTGCCAGTGCGGGGAGATCCTGAAGGGAAAGGTGGCGCCGTTCGACTGCCCCCTCTTCGGCAAGAGCTGCACCCCCGAGAGCCCCGTCGGCGCCTGCATGGTTTCCTCCGAGGGGAGCTGCGCCGCCGCGTACAAGTATGGCAGGTGACACACGTTGC
>NZ_JBXKJL010000507.1:0-16527 GCF_056994735.1 Geomonas sp. | reverse complement strand
GGGTCATGGTTTACAGCCGGTACACCCGCCGGGAGGAGGAATCGATCCGGCGGGCACTGGCCATTTTGAGGGTCCGCGAACCGGAGCAGGTACTGAGGATGGTCCGCCGCAGCAAGCCAGGTTCCCGTCTGCGGCGCTTTTTCGAAACCTCCGACGAAATCACCTTCCGTTCCGGGTTGGCCGACGCCCTGCTCCACCCCTGCGTCCATACCTTCCGGATAGATCCGTTGATGGAAATGGTGGCCGCCAGCGGACTCCAGCCGCTGCTCTTCGCACACGCGGAGGCTCTCCCGGTTGTCGCGGAGGAGGTGGAGCGGATCCGAAGCATGGAGAAGAACCGCAAGTCCCCTGGCAACTTCGTCCTTTACCTGGGCCGCAAGGTGAAGGGGCCCTGCCGCGACAGCACTGCCCTTTTCACTATCAATCCCTGCCTGCTGAAGGCCGTGTCGCCGATCCGGCTGCGCCCCGTCATGATCCCCGGGCGGCTGGGGCACCGCAACGCCCCGCTGGACTCCGACGCGCGCCGCTTTCTGCGCCGCTTCAGGAGCCCCGTCCCCGGCTCCGATCTCTCCAAAGACGACCTCGCCAAAGCTGACCGGTACAGCGATCAGCTTTTCCTCATGCGTTACTGCGACAGGAAAGGCGGTTAGCGCGGGATTGACTTCGGATAAAATCGGATCTAAATCTGATCAGAATCAACAAGAACGGGTACTTGAAATCCGATTTGAATCCGAATTTATCCGATTTTATCCGCGTGAAACGTTTTGCTTCCGGCCCAGCCCGGCCAGCAGAAAAAACAAGGGGCCCGATTGAGTAAGGCCCCGTCGCTGTTAAGATAAGTGAGTGACAACCAAGAAGGTCACCCCCAGAATTAAAGGAGGGAAAGATGGCTCTTTCAGAAAGGATAGAGACTCCGAAGACGGATGAGAAGATCGAACGGCTCGACGATCGCCCCCTTAACCTCTATGCGGACCAGGTCCCTGATATGAGGCCGCAGATTCGGAAGCTCGATCTCGAATGGCTTGTGGAAACGGCGGCGGACAACGTGAACCTCATCTCCTCGGCGGTACTGGTCGGCAGCGCCGTGGGATTGATCATGAAACGCAAGCCGGTCTGGGCTTCCTGTTTCGCACTCGGATTCATCCTCCAGCAGACCCTTCTCAGGCGGCATCCGGAGCGTTTCCGCCGTCCCGGGCTCCGCCAACGCGACAAGACGGAGATCCAGATGGAGCGCTATGCGATGAAGGCGCAACTCGGGGATTACGGGAAGCTGGAAGTGATTCCTTTCAAATAGAACTCCGGCCGCTACACCTTCTCAACGGCTGGCATCTCCCCTCCGACTCCATCCGGCCCACAGGGCGGGGACGGCCAAGCGCCGCCCCGCTCCCCTCGTCTCTCACCCGCCCCTGTCTCTCTTTGTCCGTTCCCGGCGCAAGATCCGAAGCGCGGCAACCTGCACAATCCTTAGGCACGGTGCACACTATTTATGCATAAAATGCGTATCGTTGCCTAATTTATTTGCATTGAGCAGCGATTTGGGTTAGAGATGGTAAACATTTAATCTCATAAGGAGGGGCACCACATGGCACCAATGGAGGCGAAAATAGAGGGCATCTACCAGGAAGTCGTCAAGCGCAACCCGGGCGAGACCGAGTTCCATCAGGCAGTTTTCGAAGTACTGGACTGCCTGGGACCGGTGCTGGTGAAGCATCCGGAATTTGCCGACCGCAAGATCATCCAGCGCATCTGCGAACCCGAGCGGCAGGTCATCTTCCGGGTGCCGTGGCAGGATGACAAGGGAGAGGTGCAGATCAATCGCGGCTTCAGGGTGGAGTTCAACAGCTCTCTCGGTCCCTACAAGGGGGGGCTGAGGTTTCACCCTACCGTCTACCTGGGCATCATCAAGTTCCTCGGGTTCGAGCAGATTTTCAAGAACTCCCTGACCGGCATGCCGATTGGCGGCGGCAAGGGTGGATCCGACTTCGACCCCAAAGGGAAGTCGGACGACGAGGTGATGAGGTTCTGCCAGAGCTTCATGACCGAACTCTACCGCCATCTCGGCGAACACACCGACGTACCGGCCGGCGACATCGGAGTGGGCGGCCGCGAGATCGGTTACATGTTCGGCCAGTACAAAAGGATCACCAACCGCTACGAGCCCGGCGTCCTTACAGGCAAGGGCCTTACCTGGGGCGGCTCACTGGTCCGCACCGAGGCGACCGGCTACGGCGCCACCTACTTCGTCAACGAGATGCTGAAGGCCCGGAAAGAAGGGTTCGAGGGAAGGACCTGCACGGTCTCCGGCGCCGGCAACGTCGCCATCTACACGATCGAAAAGATTCACCAACTCGGCGGAAAGTGCGTGGCCTGCTCCGATTCGAACGGCGTCATCTACGATGAGAGAGGCCTCAACCTCGAGCTGATCAAGGACCTCAAGGAGGTGCAGCGTCGCCGGATCAAGGAGTACACGCTGCATGAAAAGCACGCGAAGTACGTGGAGAAGGGGAACATCTGGGATATCCCCTGCCACGTCGCGATGCCTTCTGCAACGCAGAACGAGGTCAACGGCAAGGACGCCAAGAAGCTGGTGGAGAGTGGCTGCTTTGCGGTCGGCGAAGGAGCCAACATGCCGACGACTCCGGAGGGAATCAAGATCTTCCAGGACGCCAGGATCTCCTACGGACCCGGCAAGGCCGCGAATGCGGGGGGTGTCGCAACATCGGCGCTCGAGATGCAGCAAAATGCCGGCCGCGACTCCTGGACCTTCGATTACACGGAGAAGAAGCTGGAGGAGATCATGATCAACATCCACAACAACTGCTATGAGACGGCGGAGGAATATGGTGATCCCGGGAACTACGTCCTGGGAGCCAACATCTGCGGCTTCATCAAGGTGGCCAACGCCATGGTCGCCCACGGCCTCGTCTAAATAAAGCGGGGACGTTGCCGCCTGCGATCCATCGTCGCTCGACAACGTCCCCGAGTCTTCCTGTCGCTTCAGACCTCAGTACCCGGTATTGAGGCTCAGGACCTTGTTGAGCCGGCCATGACGGTCAAAGCAGATAGCCTGCATGAACTCGTTGGGGCCGAAATTGTAGACCCACATTTCATTACAGTCGCGGTCTTGAGGGTAATCGACATAGGCCGGCTGCCCGCACTTCTGCAGCACCTCCGGCTTCAGGTCACCCTTGCCGGCAATCCCTTGGCTGCACCGGCAGGACTCGAACTCTTCAGCGCTGGCGGCATGATCAACCAAAGTCACAGCGAGGAGCGAGACGACCAGAAAGATCCTCAACATGCGGCCCCCTTCAGCACCGGCAAGGTTAAAAAAAGCGCCCGTGGCTTCATCCGATTCTACCTCGTTTGGGTAGATGGACAAACCACGGGCGCCTCTTTGCGCCTTATTTCCTTATTTGCATGCCCGGGTTATTCAGGCCAGGGCAGTGAGCTGTGCCTGCGTCTCCTGTGTCAGGTGATCCCAGAGCCCGAGCCGCTGCAGGGACTCGATCTTCGGTATCCCCCCCTCGCTCCAGCCGCGCTCCTCGTAGTAGACCTGGATCAGCTTGCGAAGCTCCTTCTTGCGCTGCTCCATGAGCAGGGTCCGCTTTTCCGAGGTCGGCATCGCGGCGACCTTTTGCGGATCCAGCCCGAGGAGCCTCCCCAGCTCGGAATCGTTGAACTCCTGCTCGGTTTCGTACAGCGCATCCTCGGTCGGTCCGATGGCCCGATCCGGAATCCAGTCCTGCTCGATGGTCTTCGCGCCGTAGCGCATGACGTTCATGACTCGCTGCAGGTTGATGTCACGGTCGGTCTGCTCGAAGATCTCTTCCCACCCGAGATCGGTGCCGAGGACGCCGTTGTAGAAGTCGGCGTAGATCTCCTGGGAAGCGGGATTGATGTGAACGTCTCCCGTCACCCTGGTTGCCGATTCGGGGTTGAAGACGTCGACCCACGGGAGCTTGCAGACGCCGAGGTTGTCGTTGCCCAGCCGCACCCGGGGGTAGGTCATCAGCGCCCGGGCCTTGTCCTCGAAGCTCGGGAAGGCCCCGAGAAGATCGGCCTTGATCAGCCAGGCCGCCGCATGATGGGCGCCGATGTCGCTGGCGGCGGCGTAGGAGCCCTGCATCGAGAGGGAGCGGTGGGTGCGGTAGAAGGAAAAGGGAAGCCCCTTGGTCTGCATGGCGAAGACCTTCAGCTCGCCCCGGGGATCGATGCCGGTCCGCTGCTGGTAGCGCTGCGCCACCCATTCCTGCAGTTCGATCATTCCCTTCCCCGCCATCCGGGCCACCTCGGACTCGCCGCGGGCCAGGCGGTGCATGAAGGCAAGCGCCCCCTGCTCATTCCCCCAGGTCATCTCCAGCCCGTCGGTTTCGGCGGCGGTCAGGTACCCGCGCTGGAAGCACTCCATGATGAAGGCCATGATGGTGGCGGTGGAGATGGTGTCGATGCCGTAGTTGTCACAGTGCCAGTTGGCCTCCATGATGAACTCGGCGCTCCAGATCCCCAGGTTGGAGCCGAAGCCGGCGGCGGTTTCGTACTCCGGCCCGTCCACCCAGACCTTCTGGCCGGCGTGGCTGCCGGAGACCAGGGTCACCCACCCCCCCTTGTTGCACTGCAGGTTGCAGCCGGGGAAGCAGCCATCCATGCCGCGATGCTCGAAGAGGTGCTCGGCGTAGTGCTTGCCGCAGATCTGGTGGGCACGAGGGTCGGAGCCCCCCTGGAAGTTCCTGACCGGCAGCGACTGGTATTCATCCTTGCTCATGAAGGTGATGAGCCCGACGCTCCCCTTCCGGTGCATCTTCAGCTGCTGGGGATCTACCTCCTTCACGATCTTGTGCAGCCTCGTCCCTGCCTTGGCGACCTTATCCCAGTCCGCCGCCCCGTACGGGTTCTCACCGTGCGGGTAGTCGGCCAGCACCACGATGGCCAGCACGTTCTTGTCCCGCATCACCGAGCCGATGCCGGTCCGCCCCGCCTGCTTTGAGCGCCAGACCCCTTTGCCGCCGTCCTTGGCCGGCTTGGTCACGTCGAAGTAGTGGCTGTTGATGCAGCCGTAGCTGGTATTGGCGGCGCCGATACCGGTGGACATGAAGGCGATATTCCGCTTCAGATACCCGGCGGCGCTGTATTGAGCCGCGATGTCAGTCTGAAGATCGAAGGCTTCGTCGTCAGCCGGGGCAGCCTCTATCGTTATCTCGTTAGTGAAGCCGTTGATGACGATAACAACCGGTTGCTCAGCCTTGCCGGTGAGCTGGAGGGCATCGAAACCGGCATATTTGAGGAAGGCGCCGAAATAGCCGCCGAAGTTGGAGACGCCGGGGACGCCGGTAATCGGGGAAAGGGAAATGGCCATGGCCTTGGCGGTTCCAGGGAACTGGGGGATGCCACCCAGCGGTCCGTTGGCGAGGATCAGCGGGTTTTCCGGGTCCTGGGCCTTGGTCTTCGGAGTGGTAGCGCGATGAAGGAGATAGAGGCCGAGACTGCGGCCGCCTATGAAGTAGTCGCGGATTTTGGGGTCGAGTTGCGGAGTGGCGATGGCGCCGTTCCCAAGGTCAATGGTGAGAATCCTGTTGGCATAGCCACGGCTTAAACTTGTCGCATGGTATTGCATTGGACATTCCCTTCCTTCTCTTGCAGTCTCGGTCAATCCCGGAGATGTATCAGCTGTTGTTGAATGACTCAGTTGCGCCGGACTGACGGTGTCACATCCACGAGCCGCCAGGACACTATCGGGCGCAAAAACAATAGCAAAACAAGTTTTGTATACGTTATGACGACGCCGAGTGTCAAATATATTGTGGAGGATGTCATTACTGTGCTCCCGACTACTTCCCCACGTCATTACCGCGGGTGTAAGTGGGAATCCAGCTTCGGCGGCCATCGGCAATCATTACATTACAGAGCCCACTTCTACAGAGCCCACTTCAACATTACTTGCGGGGCATACTCGTCTACACCCTTGATGCCGTACTTGTTGTGCCAGTACATGAACTCGGTTCCGCCATAGATCTTCCCTGGGGCTCCCCAGAAGTTACCGAGATCAACCAGCAGACGCGGCTGGCAGTCGATGTTGAAGGCGGAGTTGCCTTCGGCGCCGGCGATATCTGCGAAACCCTCGAACAGGAGGCTCGCTTTTCCGACGCTGAAGGGAAGCTGCCAGTCGGGGGTAAGCTGGTAGGTAACGCCTTGCTGGTTGGTGTCATTGCGCACGTAAATGTTGAGGTCGGCGAAATTGAATTTCGGGATGTTGAGGCTGGTGCCCACCCCGTAAAGGTAGTTGTGGAAGCCGGCACCGAGTTCCAGCGTCCCCGCCACGAGGACATCCTTCACGAAGAGGAAGGACAGATCCTTTCCGGTGATCTTGCCGAGGCTCAGCCGCGGCGAAATCTCTCCATAGATGGAGGTCTTGGCGCCGTTGCGGTTGATCTCCGGATTGGTGATGTCGAAGAAGAAGAAATTATCGCCGTACTTCCAGGCATCGGCATGCTCCACCGTGATCGTCGAGCGGCTGTTGTCCGAGGAGGTCCTGGTCTTCAGCGATTTGAAGTTCGTCCCCCACAGGTATTCGAGGTCGGTTTCCTGCCAGACGGCACTCCCCGCGCGCGCCTCGGTTGCCGCGGCAAGCGGCGCCAGCAGCAAGGCTGCAAGGACCAGTGCGTTAATGGTTCTGGACAGGGTGCTGCGGATGGATCTCTTCATCAGTAAATCTCCTTTGATTCAATGCTGACTACCTGTTCGTTATCGGGCTCGGGCCAGAGCTTACTAACTGTCGCAGTCATGCCGGGCCACCGGCCCTTCGTGTGAAAGAGGGGCAGAGGGCACGGCCGCACGTGTTGACGGGGCCGCAATCCAGGCGAAATGACGCACCGATGACGCGGGGTAAGCTGACGCGATTATTTGCTGCTGAGTGGGAGAAGTCGTACGCGGCTTGCGGGAGGCGATGAAGGATGCTGCGTTAGCGGCGGACCGGCGGGGCCTGGTCCTGATCGACCACTTCACAATAGGCGGGGGAAGGTACCACGATTTTTGGCGGGAATCATCACTTTTGTTGTTAAAAGTTCTTAGAAAGCCCCATCTAAGGTGCCGGAAAATAAGGAATTAGCCGGCAAGGAAAGCCTGGAGCAAGCCGGTTAGGGGGCCTCGCTTCCGAACCAGCCCTTCTGGCGCTCTTCCTCGAGCCGGACCCGGATATAATCCCAAAGCGCGGGGCAGCCCGCCTTGATGGGGGGACCGATACGGTCCACGACGCGTTGGTAGCTGATGCCGTTTTCCCGCCAGCTTTGTCCGTTATTGGAGAGATTGAGCAGAGCCGGCATGGCTCGATCCGCGGCATGGGCAAGGCGGGCTTCAGGGGTTTCACCCTCTTCGAATTCCAGCCAGAGGTCCAGGAACTGTGAGCACAGCGGTTCCGGCAAGATCCCGAAGATCCTCCTCACCGCCGCCAGCTCGGCCTCCTTCCGCTCTTCCCATCCTTCGGTGGCATAGACGATGGTGTCACCGGTGTCGATCTCGCCGATATCATGGACGAGCAGCATGCCCACCACGCGGTTGATGTCGATCGCAGAATCGGCGTACTGCACAAGGGACATGGCCAGGAGCGCGATCTGCCAGCTGTGCTCCGCTGAGTTTTCGAAACGGTCCAGCCCGAGGGGCCGGTTCTTTCTGGTAACCCCCTTGAGCTTGTCGAGTTCGAGTATGAAACCGGCTATCCGCTGCATATGCTTCTTCCACCTTCAAAGCTTCGATTTAATGGTGCCTGCCGAAGTGCCGGGGCTCGTTCTCTCCTTGGCCTCGGCAGGGACACGGTCAGGATTTATGCCCCTACGGGCGGCGGTTGTCAATATCTATCAGGCGCTCTCTGCTGCGGATCATGCCAAGGGGACCCGTCTTTAGGAAGACGCGCCCCCCGAGACCATCCCCTGGCGGACCTCCGCCCCTCCAGTTTCGGAGCTACCAGCGATCATGATAGTACCCATGGTGGTGCCCGCCACCATGCCTGCCACCATAACCGTACCCGTCATCCCACCACGGCGGAACGATACATCCCGACAGCAGGGTCGTTACCATCACGATTAAAGCTATGTATTCGACTCTTTTCTTCATCTTGATTCTCCTTTGTCCCGAACCACTTGCCTTTTCCTCCCACCGTTAAAGCAGAAAAAGGCGCCGTGACACGAGGAGGTGGCTGTCACGGCGCAAAGACCTATTTTTTGCCCATCCTATTGACGGCAAAACTCAGGCAGGAGGCTCATATGCCTCCTTAAGCAGTTAATTCACCATAGCTGAGGAATGAGGAAGAAATGTGGAGGGAAAGTGGAAGTAGGATGAAGCTTAAGAGGAGGCCGATGACACCGTCGGCGAAGGAGGTTCGAGCAGGAGGAGCTTGATTTCTAAGGGAGGGCATCGGGGATACCGAAGGTTTACGTGCCTCCGGCATCCCCTTTATTCCTGATCAGGGCTTTGCGGCGGCATCCTTTGCAACCACAGTCCCATCGGCAGGTTTGGCGTTCGCTTCAGGTTTCGCGCCTGCAGCGGGTTCAGCGGCAGCTTTGGCGTCAGCCTCCGCCTTCAGCTTGGCAGCGATGTCAGCGGCAGCTTTTTCAGCAGCAGCTTTTTCCGCTGCGGCCTTCTCGGCGGCAGCCTTCGCCTCGGCCTCGGCTTTCAATTTCGCTGCTTTTTCAGCAGCCACCCTCTCTGCCTCGGCTCTTTCGGCAGCCGCTTTCGCCTCAGCCTCGGCTTTGGCCTTAGCTGCTTTTTCCGCGGCAATTCTTTCAGCTTCCGCTTTCTCTGCCGCGGCCTTCTTGACAGCGAAGTCGTATTTGGCGACAGACACTTTCAGCGAGTTGAAGCAGTCGGTATAGAACCCGGGGTCGGTGACATTGCCTTCCGCGATCACCAGCGTCTGATATTCGGTCCCGGTCGGGATTATGGGCAGAATCCAGAGAAGGTGCCACCACGTGGTAGTCGAGCGGTGGAGGATGGTTTGCTGGCTGGCAGCCAGCGAAACGTTGGTCTCAACCCCTGGCACCTCGGAAACATCCGCTGACACCTGGATGTTGTAGGAGATCTCGGAGTCGTTCTTGTCAGCCATGTTGCGTACGGCCTTGATTATGCCCGACTTCATGTCAGCCGTTTCAATGGTGAAACCTTGCTGGGTGAAGGTCTGCTTCACCAGTTTGAAAACCGCCTCGGATGAATGAGGGAAGGAAGCCTGGTTGTGGGTAAGGGAGTACTTGCCATCGAATGCCTTCTGATACCCCTGCTGGTTACCTGCACAGCCGGCAAGAGCCATCACTGCCACAATCAATAAAGTGGCCATTGTCCTGATAATAGTCTTTGTCATACCCGCTCCTGTACATTGCATTTCATTATTGGGAAAAAAGCACACTCTGTTTTACCGTGACTATGCAGTAATTGTCAATCTCAGGATAAGATTCCGGCAACTAAAGAACCTTCCCACAATTCGCCCAACGAGTGACGCTCCCTCACCCACGTTGCTGTCGAGGTGCGGGTAGAGCTTTCATGAACTATTTTCTATGCAGGCTGCGCCCTGCCTACATCAAGCAGATCTCCTGTGTCAACACGGAAGTATCTGCGGGGCCGCACCAGAAGCTCATCTCACCCGCGGCGCCGGCGCACCCTGTGCTCCCGGCGCCGGTCATAAACAGTGGGAAGATTAAATTTCTTGCATGGATCAGTCTGACGTCATATAATCCCGCTCCCATTGCATTATTAACATGCAGCAATGAATTATTTCTATTGGAGGTTGTCATGAATCAAAGGATGCGGGTTTTATTAGTCTCAGCAGCTGTTTTGACGTCTTTTGCCGCGCCAGTTCTGGCGGAAAGTACGACATGTACGGTGACTGCACCGGAGATTCGCCTCCGCAAAAGCCCGAGCAAGAAGTCCAAGGTCGTCACCAACCTGAAAAAGGACACCCGCGTGACCGCCGAAAAGTGTGGCGGTGGCTGGGTAAAGATCCTCTCCCAGGATGGACGGGTCAAAGGATATGTGGGCGGGTGGGCTCTGAGCGAAACCAATGACAAGGTCGCCGCCCCGGCCGTGACTCCCGACAAACCGGAAGTCGCAAAAACCGAACCGGTTCCGGCAGTAAAAGAGATCCCTACCAACGAGCAGCTCGCCGTACAGATAACGAACCTCAGACTGAACGTCCTCTCCCTCAACAGGGATGTTGAGAACGTCCAGAAGGAGATCAAGAAGATCAAGGTCACCCTGGCCCATAACGGCCGAGGAAAGAACCTCGCCGCCACCTCCGGGAAAGGGCACAAGCAAAAGACGAAGAAAGGGTAGAACCTGCCCCATTTCCATCCCCTCCCTTCGGGGAGGGGACGCTTCATCTGGCGAAGACGTCGTCTTCGTCCGCCGGTGCAGGCTCACCTGCCGCGGCTCCAATCCCCGTAGCATAACGCTCTCCCGCTTTCTGCCCAGAATCATTTCCACATCCGTTAGCACCTGCCGATCACCTTCAGTCCCCTCGCCGCCACCCTGCCCCTCACCCCGAGTTGGGCCTTCTATGATACACTTTGGGATAGCGGCACCCCCATGAATGGTGCTCAACCAACCGAAGTTGTTACGATTTAAAGGGCGCTGGCCTCAACGCAAAAGGAGGTCGCCATGGCAAGGATCATCTCGATTGAAGAAAGGCGCTTGTTAAGAGCGATGCAAAACCAACTGAGGTTTTCAGCCGACCATATTTCTGATGTAGCGAGAACCCTTTCACGAGACAGCAACGTTCTCCCCTATTCCAGCTTGCATGACTGGCTTAGGGAAAACATTTCCGGGGAGATACTGCGAAGAAGGCAGGTCTCCGAAGAGATCTTTCTTTGCGGACTCTACATTGCCGAGATGCTGGCCAACGTAGGTTGTGATTTGAAGAAGTATGCTGTGGACTTTCTGGAGAAGTGGTCGGCGTCTTCCGATCCCGAATTTCTGAAGATGGGCGGTGATTTCTGCTTCGTCCTTTGTGGCGGATTCGGTGCGAGGTGTGACAGACGGATGATGACGCTCAAGGACTACCAGGACATGGGTGCGAGCTTTTATGACTGGTTCTATTCATCGACCGGCAAAGTCATCGGACACTACATGAGCCTGAACTTTCAGCTGATGCAAGAGATAGCCAACTCCATTTTTATGCCTAACATCAGGAGGGTCTGCTAGAGAGAAGCAACTTGGATAACGCCACACTAGCCAACCAGCAGCAACGCCGTGCAGCTGCAAACTCGCCTAGTGCGTCTGGTACAAGAAATTCAATAAGGCCGGTGTTGTTGCCTTATGGCACCACGAGGTCCAATATGCCTCTAGGAAGGGATCCATTTGCCCCACCAACACTCACACCTGGGCCATTAGGGCACAATGACTCAGCTTCTCCGTCCTCGCGATATACTGTCCGTGGCATTACCCCTGGGCCTCTTGGCGTAAATGATTATGCTGAGCCTGCAATTAGCAGCAAACGTGTTATTGACGGGCCAAGGACTATCACTGGAGATGTGGTTCGAGAAGTGGTACCAGGTTTGGGTGATCGAGCAACTTCCATAGCGCGTGACCTAAACAAGGCAGTCATGGATGCGGGTATTACCACTCTTATTGGGCAGGCTATGTTTATAGCGCAAGTTGCACATGAAAGTGATGGTTTCTCTAAAATGAAGGAGGTCGGAGGTACAACAGTATTTAACAGTAGAACCCTCCAGAAAAAAAGCTACAGCAGGTGGAAAAATGAGAGGACTCATGATCCAGACGAAAAAACTATCGATTATTTCTTCTTCATGTACGACAAAGACAGTCCTTCTCCTCAACGGCAAAGAGTAGCACGACTTTTAGGGAATACGGAACCCGGGGATGGAGCAAGATACTGTGGGCGAGGTTATATCCAACTTACTGGGCGAGAAGGATACAGGAAAGCTGGCCATGCCTTAGGACTGGATTTGGAAAATAACCCTGAATTGGCAATGGAACCAACAAATGCAGCACGGATAGCAGGATGGTTTTGGAAAATGAAGGGCCTGAATCGGTTCACCAAATCTGATTCAGTTGAAAATTTTCGAACCATTACCCTCAGGATCAACGGTGGGTATAATGGCCTAGAAGACAGAACTGCCAGATATAAAAGAGCTAAGAAGGCACTAGATATAGATGGACGCGATCCACGATAGCTCGATTATAAGAAGGGTAAACATGCCAACCCCTTTTACGATACGATCCCTTGTGTTCATTGGTGTGGCCGCGACGCGAACCACAGTTTTGGGTGGCGAATGTGACAATACAGGAGTCGCCACAACATCAAGACCACCAAGTCTTGTCGCCGCGAGCGTTACCGTTCCCCAAAAGAGTCCGTCTCCTACCGGTTTCGCTCCTCCAGGGTGGAAGCTGATTGTAACGGCGGAGGGAGACCTGAACCATGACGGCCGTCCCGACGCTGCAATGGTTTTTGCCAAAGATGAAGCGAAGGACGAGGATAATGATACTCCGAGACTTTTGGTTATTGCGCTTCGTGATGCGAATAAACAGCTCAACCGGTCAGCATGTAGCCTCCAGAGCATCATGCCATTACACCGAGGTGGCGTAATGGGAGATCCGTTCGCCTCACTCTCTATAACTGATGGAACAGTTGTCATTTCGCACTCAGGTGGTTCCCGGGAGTTGTGGGACTATGCTCACACGTTCGGCTACACCAATGGAGAATGGCCGCTCATTCGCAGGATCAATGCCGTCAATGACCGTCTCACCGGTGCCTCCAAGACACGGGACCAAAACCTCGTCTCCGGGATGGTCGAAGAGACTATTGAGAAAGGGCAAGGGAAGCCGTCGGCCCGGCGGGCGTACTATGAGGTGCAGGCTGGAATGGTCGATCGCCCCCCCCTAATTGATGGCAGGATATCGCCGGGTGAGTGGCCTGGTTTGACGGTTGTCGTATCAGACAAAGGGTTCCAAACCGACTCGACGAGACGCCAGTCGACATCGGCGGAACCGGCTAAGCTTGCAGCTACGATCGGGGCAGTAACAACCACAAACAATCTCTACCTCAGTGTTGAGGTCACTGGACCATATTCTGGGAAGGAGACAAAAGTAAACTTAGTTCGGAAGCCACGTGTTGTGATTCCACCGGTTGAATTCAGAACCAGTACGGATGCAGGAAAGAAATTCACCTTTGAAGCCCGTTACCCTCTCAGCGCCCTCGGTACTGATGATGTCAGATCTTGCTATAGAAGATTGGGGCTAGATAATGACCTCAGTATTTCACCTGATCGAATGCTACCTTTAACTGTCGAAGTTAAAAGCGGTAAAGATAGTGTTGTGTTGTCCACTAGTTGTGGTCTGTATCCAGCTGTTGTCCGGCTGACCCCGACTCCTGGGCCTATTTTTTTGAGGAACTTCGACATTAATAAAGTTGAGGTCCCTGACTGTAGCGGGTTATAGCGCTTTTCCCTGCGGAGGGAGGCGGTAGGGTCAGGACTGGAAGACTGGAGGCGGGGTGTCCGGTAGGCTGTGGCAGGCCAAGAAAACCTCGTCTTAATGCTCCAGGTGCAGTGTAGCACGTGATCCTGCGCGGCGGCACTCGGCAGGATATCTTTGCTGACGATAAGGATCGCCGTCGCTTCTAGTCCATTCTTAGCACCCGAGGTACATCTCTGAAACTCAAGCTATTTACCGTGGCGCCATCTCGCTCCCAACTTCCACAGAATTCAGGACATCGAGGTGGATGATCCCTTGGCTTGAGGCCCAACTAGAGATAACCTTCCACGCACCTGTTATTGCCTCAATGTCAGCATCAGAAAAACCTACGGTGTCATGCTCCCCAGTGTTCCTATATTCTCTGATTGCACACATCAACTCCGCAACGTTTCTTGGCAGCATCCCATTCCTTTTAAGGCGAACAATGCGGGCTACTACACCCTCGCCATCTAATCTTCCTTCGGGATCAACAGCGTTGATGATTTGATTTAGCTGCCGCGCCATCTCGGCTACGTGGTTAGCCGTTACCGTTTCGGCATTTGGGAGAGTAGACGGATCCAGTGAGGCTGTGATGTATGCCTCATCTATGGCACGTTCCACTTCTGGATAGATCAGCTTAGCTAGCTCGTTCATATTTCCCCAAGTTAGTCCCCTCTGGCTCCAACCTGTGACTTCAAAATCGCGCGCTGTTTTTCTAATCCAAACCCGGTGGTTCATGTCAACACCGAGAATTTTACCTGCTATGTGTAGGGCCACTGCTTTGCAGCTATGTAGTTGTTCCCCAGCGGAATTCGTTTCGCTACCACATGCTGGACATTTCATGTTGATCCCCTATCTACATGGTTTGGCAGAATTCGCTCCCGTTCAATATTAACTTCGGGGCACCCCTCGCGGGCACCCCTCGCGGGACGTTCTTGATATTTTGACATTTGATTGGCTGCTAGGGGAACCCCAGCCGGGTGTAGTTAAGAATTTAAGTTCTAATATGGCAACAAAAGGTGCGACCTCAAACGGTCTCCCCTTCAGCCACAGAATCTGTGGGTAATATTAGGCACCCCGAGGAGGCCTCCCCTCGACTTTCTGCAATGTCCCCTACCATTAGCACCCCTACTCTTCCAGATATGCGCCCGTCAAGAGCCAATGGCCTTTGCTCCTTTCGAATTCTAGTTGCTGGACTCGAATGAAGCTGGATGTCAGGTAATCTCTTCGGGTGAGGTGGGTTTTCTCTTCAATAACCTGAAGCATGCTCTTTGAAACAGACTTCCCTTCCGAAGGGAGAAGCACAGGTTGCACGAGCACCCGCTTAAAGATCCGATGGAAAGTCTTGCGGTCATAGCGTTTAACAGGATCGCTATCATCAACACCGCGTACTTCAAACGGAAATCTTGTCATTGAAGACAGTTGAGCATTATTCTTTGTGAGAACTGCCTGCCTAAATTCATGCCAAAACTGGTTAGCATCTGAAATTCCTTCAGCAGCAGAGGCAATCCCCATCAGCATAAGCAGTAGGGATATTCCTGTCAGAAACCTCGTGAGGGTACTCATAGCACATCCTTTCAGTGTTACTTCGTTGGCCAACGATATGCCACAACACGCCACGACGATTTTGGGTATAGAGATTCTTTTACTTGATTACTCTGATTGCCTCCTAGCAAGCGATAGCGGGAGCCGCAGTCTTCCTTAAAGAAGGCAACATGATACCCTGAGGTTGAAGCGGCATGGTTAGTATGGACAACTGTTATCGCGCCTGTTTTAGCGTTAGATGGTCTTCCCCAATTAAGCCAGCTTGCAGCAGCTGCTGAATTTGTTCCGGTGATACCGACCTCTCGAAGGCACCAGTTAACGAAGGAAGAGCACCAAGGAGTTTCATCTGTAGACGCTGCAACTTGTGTAGTTGCGTGATACTCTAGAATCCGATGATTGTGACACGGTCCGCGGATTTGCGACTGTCCTATTTCCTGCACCGCGATTGCCATCCACCGTGCCTCCAGAACTTTGGCAGGTAGATAATTAGTAACAATGTGATGGCCAGATGTGCCCCCCTTGAGGGCTTCCCAAGTAATTGGGCCAGCGACTCCGTCGATGCCAATTCCTATTGTTGCCTGATAGCGGCGGACGGCAGCTTCTGTTAAGGGGCCAAACCAGCCATCGGGGACAAGTTTCGGGCAAAGTAGAAGAGTGCTGTTCAACAGTTCTTGCAAATGCTGCACCTCAGGTCCTTGGCTACCGTAGCGTAAAGTAGATCCCATAGGCACCTCCGTACTTGGGCTCATTGCTCTACAAATCTGTTGGCTCTGCAGAGTGGACGGTAGTTGGCTTTTTGGTCCAACATTGGGTGGGATTATAACAGGGTCTCTTCTTTTCTCCACCCAGGCACCCGGTTGTTCGGCCCCCTTTGCCATGTCGCTGAACAGATCGACAAACATGTCTTCTCCCAAAAGGGGCGGGAGGGGGAACGGGACAGTGCTATACGGCCTAACGCTGATAGCCCCTCTGTTCAATCGTAACGGTTGGGTGTGGGGTGCGGCATTTCGTAAAGAGGATGGAATGCATTTCGAGGTCAGCGAAAAGAAGCTTCTACGATGGGAAGAAGAAGGCAGGGTCAACAGTCGGCGTAAGTGCAAATAGTACTGCAGGCAATATCTATAGCCGCCACCTTCTTTTTCAAGGAGAGTGAAACATGCATAAAGCGCGATTTGTTATCTTGAGTCTATGCAGTACATTGATTACCTATTTTGCAGCTTCAGCAAGTGCAGAGCCGGTGTACACCTCTATTAAAGAAAGGGATTGCCACCTTCCGTCCGTGTCGATTACTGCCGCCTATGATGCTGAGGGAGTCACGGTTCAAGAGTGCGGTGCGCCAGAAGGGTGGAGGCTATTTATAGTGTCTTCAGACGAAAGATCTTGGGTGGACATTAGTCGTGGTTCTTCGGGCCTGTAAATAGTTTTGTGTAAAGTCAGGGGGTGGCGTTTAGTGGTTCGGCACCCGTCCTTCAAAAAGGATGGAGAAACGGTTCATGGCTGCCTTCCAGTTCATGATCGGCCTGGTCCACTTCT
>NZ_JBXKJL010000506.1:0-1102 GCF_056994735.1 Geomonas sp. | reverse complement strand
GGACGGTGTTGGTGGACGTGGCCATAGACCAGGGGGGGTGTTTCGAGACTTCACGGCCGACCACCCACCAGGCGCCGACCTTCGAGGTGGAGGGAATCCTGCACTACTGCGTGACCAACATGCCGGGGGCCGTCCCCCTGACCTCGACCGTCGCCTTAACCAACGCGACCCTCCCCTACGCCGTGGCCATCGCCGCAGAGGAGTGGCGAGAACTGGCGAGGAAGCATCACGGAATCAGATCCGGCATCAACATCGCATTGGGCAAGGTGACCTTCCAAGGTGTCGCCGAGGCCGTCGGCCTCGAGTACACCCCGGTGGAGCGGTTACTTATGGCCATACCGTAGCCGATGCCCCGTAGTAGCGGCACCCATCGGCGATGGTTCGCGCCCGGAAGGGCGCTCCTACGGAAACAACGAAGGCGGCTATTGCCGCCTTATCGGGACCGCCTACTTCTCTTTCGGAGGTGGAGGAGATTTTGCCAGGACGTCGAGCATCTCCTGATGAATCACCCCGTTGGAAGCAACGACGCGGTGATCGTATATCGAGTACTCCTCCCCGGCATAATTGGTCACCTTCCCCCCTGCTTCAGTTACCAGCAGGGATCCCGCGGCGACGTCCC
Organism: Geomonas sp.; assembly: GCF_056994735.1. Classification (NCBI taxonomy): domain Bacteria; kingdom Pseudomonadati; phylum Thermodesulfobacteriota; class Desulfuromonadia; order Geobacterales; family Geobacteraceae; genus Geomonas; species Geomonas sp. Next base: position 483 of record NZ_JBXKJL010000506.1, on the reverse strand, counting down.
ACGGTTTGAGCTTGCACTCCCAGTAGCCGTCCAGCCTCCCCGCCGCCACGTAGGCCAGGTCGAGTGCCGCGGCGCCGACCCTGCGCACGCCCTGACACTCGAGATGGAAATTGATGAAGTTCTCGAAGTTGTTTTCATTGTAGCGGGTGCGGTCATAGGGAAAGCCGGTGGCGAGAAGGGTACGTTTCAGGGGTGACGTCGTCGAGACGCTCATCCTCTCGCCGTTGACATAGGCCCCACCACCCTTTATCGCGGTGAAGAGCTCATCCATCATGCAGTGGTAGATTACACCCAGCACTATCTCGTCGTCATGCTCGAGGGCGATCGAGGCGCAGAACCATGGGAAGGCGTGCGCATAGTTGGTGGTGCCGTCGACAGGATCGATGATCCACTTGTAGGGAACCTTCTCCGACAGGTAGTCGTTCTCCTCCGCCAGGAAACTGTGACCGGGGAAGGCGTACCGGAGAGTGTTGACGATCATCT
>NZ_JBXKJL010000505.1:0-11526 GCF_056994735.1 Geomonas sp. | reverse complement strand
GAGGATGAGACATGGGTCTGCTGATGCCCACAGCCGATCTTCACCAGTTTGGCGAACTGCCCCGCGACGACGACCCGCGGCACGTGCTTCCTCGCACAGCTCCGGATGGAGTAGCCGAAGTGATCACCCATCATCACGAACGACTCCTCCTTCAAGCCTTCAGCGGCAAAATGCCGCTGGGCGGCCATCTCCGAGGTCCTGCCGGTGGAGAGCACGACCGTACTGGAGCCGCAGGCGAGCGCCACGTCGATGGATGCGTCGACCGTGTCGGTCCAGGCCTTGGTCGATATCGGCTTGACGATGCCGGTGGTGCCGAGAATCGAGAGCCCGCCAACGATGCCGAGTCGCTCGTTGATGGTCTTCTTTGCCAGTTCCTCGCCGTTGGGAATACTGATGGTGATGGTCAGTGTTGCCGGCACGCAGCGAAGGGCGAAGACCTCCTTGACCACTTCCAGAATCATCCTGCGCGGGACGGGATTTATCGCCCACCCCCCGACCGCCACGGCCAGCCCCGGTTTGGTGACCCGGCCGATGCCGGCCCCCCCCTGGATGACGATCCGGTGCTTGGTGAAGAAGTCGATCTTGATAGTGGCGTGGACCTCGGCGCCGTTGGTGACGTCGGGATCGTCGCCGGCATCCTTTATGACATAGCAGGACGCGGTGTTGTCGTGCAGGCGTCCGCCGTGGACGGCGAAACGCGCGGTTTCGCCGCAGGGGAGCGTCAGCTCGACCTGCTCGATGCTCGCCTGGTCGCGCAGCATCTGCGCCGCGCCCTTGACGGCGGCAGCCGCACAAGAGCCGGTGGTGTAACCGTATTTAAGTTTTTTCCCGTTCATAAGTCGGTTCCGGTGGAGACGGGGGTGGCGGCTTACATCACATTAGAAAATGGCCTTTTCTGACAGGGGTAGTGCGCTCTTCGGCGCGGCTGCCCGGGTTCGACTCCTCAAACCTGACCGGCCGCCTGAATCAAGATCGCGTTGATCACTGCCGCGGCGACGTTGGAGCCCCCTTTGCGGCCGCGGTTGGTGATAAAGGGAAGGTCCGGATAGTCACGGGCCAGGTCCATCAACGCCTCCTTGCTCTCGGCGGCGCCTACAAATCCGACCGGGAGTCCGACAACCAGTTCGGGCTGGAGGCCTTCCTCCCGGACCAGCCTGATCAGCTCGAAGAGGGCGGTCGGGGCGTTGCCGATCACGAAAATCCCGTTACCGGCGTCCCTGCCGGCTTTGCGCATGGCCACGATGGAGCGGGTGATCTGCTGCGCCTTGGCGTCCTTCGCAACCTCCGGGTCGGCGACATGACAAGAAGCCGAAACTCCGAACTGCGAGAGCCTGGGCTTGCTGATCCCCGAGATGATCATGGTGGTGTCGGTAACGATGCCGGCTCCCGCCTTCAGCGCGGCAATCGCGCGGCCGATGGCATTGCGGGAGATGTGCATCGACCGGGCATAGTCGAAATCGGCGCTGGTGTGGATGGCGCGCCGGACAATGGGCCACTCCTGTGCCGACCAGGTGTGCGGCCCAAGCTCCTCTTCGATGATCCTGAACGACTCGGCCTCGATCTGCTCGGGGCTCAGATGCACCGACATCAGTGCCATCCCTCTTCGGTGAGGGTTTCGGCGATACGCTCGACCACGATTTCGGCCAGCTTGTTGTGGACGCCAAGGTGCTTGCCGAGTACCATCTCGACCTCGGGGTGGCGCTCTCTTGCCTCGTCCAGTTCCTCGGGGAGGTCTTCCTGCACGTGCGCCCCCATGTAGAGGAAATAGGGCACCAGCAGGATGCGCTTTGCCCCCTGGGCCACGCAGCTGTCCACCCCCTGCTGGATGTTCGGCAGGTGCTGCTCCCGGAAGGAGACCTCCACGATGTCGAATTCGGTCATCTTCTTCACTCGCGCCGCTATCTCGAGGGCCGCGTCGTTCGCCTGCGAAATTCTGCTGCCGTGGGCCATAAGTAGGATTGCCGTGGTCATGCTTTTCTTGCTCCTATGCCTCAAAATCTTGGGGACTTCTTTGCCCACCCCTTGTGGTACTCCTTGATCAGCTTCTCGACAGCACGACGGGGGCCGGCTTTCCAGGGGCCTACCGCGACAAGATTGATGTTGCCCGGCGCAAAGAGCGCATGGGCCGTTTCCCGGATGGCGGCCGCATCGATGGCGGCGACTTCCGCCCGGTCCTCGTCTATGGTCCTCACCATCTGCATCAACTCGCCCCACCCGTAACGCACCTGCATCTCGTAGGTGGAGTCGCTGCTGTACTCCAGGTCGTAGAAGTAGCCGTCCTTGACCCTCTCCAACTCGGCCTTCTCCATGTCCTGGAGGGCCATCGCCTTCACTTCCCGCAGCACTTCGGAGACCGCCAACTCCAGGTTCTCCGGTGCCGTGGCCAGCTCGATGGCGAAGGCGCCGGTCTCTTCATAGGCCGACAGCGAAGCATCGACGGAGTAGACGATGCCCAGCTTCTCCCTGAGTGCCAGATGAAGCCGCGAACTCCCACCGCCGCAAAGGATGCGCCGAATGAGCCTTAAAGCCATGATGCGACGATCGGGCCTGGCGAAGCCGCGGAAGGCGACCTGCAGGTTGACCTGGCTGTCGCTGTCCTTCACGAACAGGGAGCGCGGCTCTTCCTGGGTTTCGTTTACGGCAATTGGCGTCGGCGGCTGCGGCCCGTTCCACCCCGAAAAATGCTCTTCGCAGGCGGCGAAGAAACGCTCCGGATCGTGCTTTCCAGCCGCGACGATCAAGGCATTTGAAGGAACATAGAGATCAGCGAGATAGCTTCTGAGGTCTTCTTCGGTGAAGTCCCTGATGGTGTCGAGGTAGCCGATGGTCGGCATCCCCAGCGGATGGCCCGGCCACAAAAGCTTGCTGCAGAGGTTGCTCGGATTGGTCTCCTCGCCCCGCTCGTTGATGTCCTCCAGCGCCTCCTCGGTGATGATCCGCTTCTCGATCTCCAGCCCTGACAGGGTGGGATGGAGCAGCATCGAAGAGAAGAGCCTTACTCCTTCCCCGATCTGCCCAGGATGGACCCTGGAAAAGTAGCAGGTCGTCTCCTCGTCGGTCGCGGCATTGACGCTGCCGCCGATGGCCTCGAAAGCGATCTCCAGTTCGAGACTGGAGGCGAATTCCCTGGAACCGCGGAAGAGCATGTGTTCCAGAAAGTGCGAGATCCCTGCCTTGCCGGGGGTATCGTTACGCCCGCCGGCCTTTATATAGACGGCAATCTCCGCGCTGTGCAGGTGCGGCATATCTACCGAAACCAGGCGCAGCCCGTTCGAGAGAACCTTCTTGGTGCAACTGATCATCAAGACTCCGGGGGGTAGGGCAAGGGCTAAAGGCTATGGGAAAGGCTATGGGGACTGCAATATGATCCCTTTAGCCTTTCGCCCTTAGCCCTTAGCCCCGTACGTTATCAAGGCAACGGCCGCATAGCGGGCCAGTTTGCCGGAGAAAACCAGGACGGAAAAACGGATGAAACCGACGCGCAGCACCCCGCCGACCAGGCAGAGCGGGTCGCCTATCACCGGCAGAAAGCTGAGCAGCAGGGAATAGCTGCCGAACCTGGCGTAGAACTTCTCGGCCTTGGCGGTGCTCTTCTCGTCCATCCGCAGTACGCGCTGCTTCAGGAAGTCGCTGCCGTGAAGGCCTATCCAGTATGTAGTGAGGGCTCCCAGGTAGTTCCCGACCGTGGCAACGGACACCACACCAAAGGGATCATTCTTTGAGAGGAGCATGGCTACCAGCAGCCACTCTGAGCCAAGCGGGAGCAAGGTCGAAGCAAGAAAGCTCAGCACGAACAACGAATAGTAACCATAGTGAAAGAACCATTCCTGCATCCCGGCCAAATTAGCGGAAAGCCCCTGCATTGTCAAATAACTTGAACCGGATCCGCCTACTTTTTTCTTGACTTCTCTCCGCTAAGGTGGCACATACTGGTGCCATGAACCAGACCAGCTATTTTTCCTTTTTTAACTTTTACTTTTGGTGCGGCTTTTATTTTAGGCCGACACCCCGGGTAGAGGTTTAATTTAGGGAAGCTGGAACTAAATTAACGAACCGAAAGCCGGGGTGGACAGGATCCTCCCCCCTTTTTCGGTTTCGAAATATCAAGAACAGATCAGGGCCGGGGGGATAACCTTCCGGCCCTTTCGCTTTTCGGGGGAACCCAAAGGGGGAGCGAGATGATCGTGGTCATGAAATCGGGAGCAGCTGCAAACGACAGGACGCAGGTAACGGAGAGGATCAAGGAACTCGGGTACGCACCGCACATCATCCACGGCACCACGCGTGACGTCATTGGCGCCGTCGGGGACGAAAGGGGCAAGAGCGTGCTCCAGTCGATCGAGTCCATGCACGGGGTCGAGAGCGTGGTCCCGATCCTGCAGCCCTACAAGCTGGCATCGAGGGAGATCAAGAAGGAACCGAGCATCGTCCGCATCTCCGACACCCTTTCCATCGGCGGGAAGGAGCTGGTGGTGATGGCCGGGCCATGTTCGGTGGAGAGCGAGGGGCAGATCATCGAATCCGCCCAGGCGGTCAAAGCGGCGGGAGCCCAGATGCTGCGCGGCGGCGCCTTCAAGCCCCGCACCTCCCCCTACTCTTTCCAGGGTCTCGAGGAGGAGGGCCTGAAGCTTCTGGCCAAGGCGCGGGAACTGACCGGCCTTCCCTTCGTCACCGAGGTCATCGATCCCGAGTCGGTTGATCTCGTCGCTTCCTACGCGGACATGCTCCAGATCGGCGCCCGCAATGCACAGAACTTCGCCCTCTTGAAGAAGGTCGGGCAGATCAACAAGCCGATCCTTTTGAAGCGCGGCATGTCCATGACCATCCAGGAGTTCCTGATGAGCGCCGAGTACATCATGAGCGAGGGGAACCAGTCGGTCATCCTCTGCGAGCGCGGCATCCGCACCTTCGAGACTGCCACCCGCAACACCCTCGACCTCTCGGCGGTCCCCGTCCTGAAGGCGAAGACCCACCTTCCCGTGGTGATCGACCCCTCGCACGCCACCGGCAACTACCACTACATCGCGCCGATGTCGTATGCAGCCGTCGCGTCGGGGGCGGACGGTCTCATCATCGAGGTCCATCCCGATCCGGAGCGCGCTTCGTCCGACGGACCGCAGTCGCTGAAACCGAAGAAGTTCGCGGCACTGATGGAGAGGCTGAAGCTGTTCGCGGCGGCAGCGGAAAAGACGCTGTAGGGTTGGAAATTGGATCGAAGGGGTGAAGGGGGTGCCGAGCTCTCCAGGGTGGCACCCCCTCCCACCCCTTGCCCCTTACCTCCTCCAGGGGGGAAGTAAGATTTTCCTGGGGAAGTGGCACGGCGGCGGGTTTACGGTATCATAGCCTCTATCTCAAGGTAGACAGGAGGTGGCTATGCGGCGGGTATACCTGTTGGTGTTGTTGCTGGCATTGACATCGGCGCTGCCGGCCGAGGCGCGCAGGCGGGCGGCGCCTCCGGCCCCGGCAAACCTGTCGAGTGAAGAACAGGTGGTGCTGCGGGATCTGGAGCAGACCCTCGAACTGTGGCGCAACGGCAATTACGACGAGCTCTTCTACCGCACGGGTGTGGGAAAACAGAGCAAGGAACAGTTCGCGAAGAAGCTCGCCTCGGCCCCGCGCCGGCCCGCCTGCTGCTGGGAAAAGATACAGGAGGCGCGGGTTTCCTTCTCGGGCGATCGCGCCGCCGTTGTCCGGGCGAAGCTCGGCTTCGATCGGAGCGTGCCCGGCACCGAGTTCGTCACCAAAGGGATCAAGCTCAAGAAGGAAGGCGGTGTCTGGATCATGTCGCAGTCGGAGCTTTATTCGCTGGCGGATCTGGGCAAGAGGAAGGGGAGATACAAGTACCTGCCGATTCAGCCGAAGTAAAGGCGCACCCTGTGCGTAGGAGTGCCCTTCCGGGCGTGAACCGCGCTCCATTTTGGATGACATCACAATCGTAGGAGCGCCCTCCCGGGCGCGAACCGCTCTTTACCATTGAGGATGTTGGGTCGCGCCCGGAAGGGCGCTCCTACGTAAGTCCCTCCTCCCAACCTGCCCCCCGCCCCCTTTCGCAAGTCGTAGTCGAATCTTTATCTCTCAGGAATAATTACAGACCTTCCCGCTTGACCCTTTCCCCCCCTTCCGGTACTCTAGCGCCATGTCCAATGAGAAAGTTATTGTCCCGAAGAAGCCTGAACTCCTCTCCCCAGCAGGTTCCCTTGAAGCCTTTTTCGCCGCCATGGAAAAGGGCGCCGATGCAGTCTATGCCGGCCTGAGGGATTTCTCCGCCCGTGCCAAGGCCAAGAACTTCACCATCTCCCAAATGGAGCGGATGACCGCCTACGCCCACAGCCACGGCAGAAAGCTCTATGTCACCCTCAACACCCTGGTGAAGGAGGCCGAACTCCCCCAGCTGATCGACAGCCTGGCAGCGCTCGAAACGATGCGGGTGGACGGCGTGATCCTGCAGGACATGGCGGTGGCCCGCCTGGCACGGGAATACTTCCCGGGCATCCCGCTGCACGCCTCGACGCAGATGACCATCCACAATTCGCTGGGCGTGCGGCAACTGGAGGAACTCGGCTTCGAGCGGGTCGTGCTGGCCCGCGAGCTCCATATCGACGAGATCAAATCGATCGTCGCCTCAAGCCGCGCCGAGATCGAGTGCTTCATCCATGGCGCGCTCTGCTTCTCGTTCTCCGGACAGTGCTACTTCTCCTCATTCCTCGGCGGTCACAGCGGCAACCGCGGCCGTTGCGCCCAGCCCTGCCGCCGTCAGTACAAGCACAAGGGAAAGGAAGGCTACTACCTCTCCACCAACGACTTCTCCAGTATCGAGATGATCCCTGAGCTCGTTAAGGCGGGGGTGGCCTCGCTGAAAATCGAAGGAAGGATGAAGTCGGCCGAGTACGTGGCCAGCGTCATCGGGGCCTACCGGCTCGTCCTCGACGCCGACGAGAATTCTTACCAGGCAGCGGTTGCGGAGGCCAAGGCGCTGCTGAAGCTCTCCTTCGGCCGCGTCCCGACCAAGGGGTTCCTCGCCTCGCATACCCCGACCGATATCTCGACGCCGTCCATTAAAGGGGCCACCGGCCGCTACCTCGGTGACATCAGAGAGATCAGGGGCAACCGGATCAGCTTCGAGACCCGCGACCGCCTCCACGTCGGAGACCGGATCAGGGTCCAGCCGAAGACCGACATGGCAGGGCGCGCCTTCACCTTGAAGGACCTCTTCCTCGGCGGGAAGAAGGTCATGAATGTGAAGGAAAACACCATGGTCTCCACGAGCTCGCCCTTTCCCTTCAAGCTCGGCGACTCCGTCTTCAAGGTGTCCTCCGAGACCGCCTTCACCATGAGCGAGAACGCCTGCATCAAACGGCTGGAAGGCGTCAAGGGTGACAGCGTCCCCTGCAACCTGAGGCTGTCCCATGAGGATGAAACCCTGAAGGTCGAGGCGGAAGTCTTCGGCTCCCGTTTCAGCACGGACTTCCATCTCGGAGCTCTCGAGGCCTCCCGATCGACAGATATGGAGGGTGTGCTGAGGGCACAGTTCTCCAAGAGCGGCGACACGCCCTTCGTCCTTGCCTCGCTTTCGGCTCCCGATTTCCCGGCGATCCTGATACCGCCGCCCAAGCTGAAGGAGATCCGCCGCACCTTTTATGCCTGGCTGGGCGAGCAGGCTGTTGGCGCCCTGAAGCGCAGAAGCGGCGAGCGGCGCCAGGCGGCGCTCGCGGCGCTGGTTCCGCGACGTCCGGCCGCTGTCAAAGGGAAGGACGAGCTGACGGTCAAGCTCGAGCAGATAAAGGACTGGCACGAGTTGCACCGCGACCTGGTGGACGCCATTACCTTCCCGGTGTCGAAAGCCAACATGCACCAGCTCTCGCAGTACGCCAGGAAGATGAAGGGCGCCGAGCACCAGGTGCTCTGGCAGCTTCCCTTCATCATCTTCGAGGCCGATCTCCCCTTCTTCACCGAAGCCATCGGCGCCATCATGCGGGCAGGGTTCAAGCGCTTCGAACTTACCAACCTGTCCCAATTCCAGTTCTTCAAGGGGCTGGATGTGGAGCTGTCGACGGACTATCGTCTCTTCTCGCTCAACAGCCAGGCCCTCCTCACGTGGCAGGAGCTCGGCGCGGTGCGGGCGACGCTATACATCGAGGACGACCGCGATAACCTGGCACAGCTGCTGTCGAGTGATCTGAAAATCAAGAGGAGCACGATCCTCTACGCGCAGATCCCGGTAATCACCTCGAAAATCGCCATCAAGGACATCAAGGGCGACGCCCCGCTGACCTCGGACCGCGGAGACGTCTATCCCGTCAAGGTCAAGGACCGGCTCACCGTCGTCAACGCCCAGACTCCATTCGCCCTTACCCAGTACCGGAACGAGCTGCGCCAGATGGGGTGCGCGTCGTTCGTGCTCGACCTGTCCCATCTGATGCCGGAGGAGCGGGAAAGGGCGCTGGAAGCCTACCGCAAAACGCTCGGCGTGCAGGGGGCATCTGAGTTCAATTTCACCGCCGGGCTGGTGTAAGCAACTTTAAGGGGCAGGGATTTCACGCTACGTCAATGCGTGCTTCGACAGGCTCAGCACGAACGGCTGGTAGTGTTCGGCGGTTGAACTATTTGTGCTATTACTCAGGAGAGTCATTTGCAATGAGCATTCTGGACAGGATCAAGAATCCCGCCCTGTTGGCGCTGGTGAAGGAGCAGAGCCTCAAGGACCTGCTGGTTAAGAGGGAGTTCCGGATAACCGCAGGCTACATGCAGCGCGAGTTCCTGAACCAGGCGCTGGATGAGGAACTCCTGGAGCTCAAGATCAACCTTCTCGATGGTTTCGGCGAGCTGACCGGGAAGATGAAGAAGAAGTTTGTCCCTTTTGCCATCCCGTTTTCGGCTACTTTCGCCATTCACGGTGTCGAGTTCACCGCAACCCGTAAGGCGGTGCTGGTGAAGCTGGAAAAGGTGGGGCCGATCGACATCGAGTGGCTGACCAGGAAAATGATTGAGAAGGTTCCTTTTTTAAGCTGCGTCGGTGAGCTGATTGTCTGCGATCTGACGAAGGTGCCGAAGCTTGCGGATCTCTTCGCCTACCGGGTGAAGGGGATCAATCCGTGGGATTTCATCACCTTGAAGGAGCTTACCCTGAAAGAGGGAGAACTTGCGGGAAGGGTGGGGGTGGTATTATGAGCGATTATCTGGTGAGGATCATCTCGAAATCCGGCAATGTCAGGGGCCTCGCCTGCGTGACCACCGAGCTGGTCAACAATGTCTGCAAGCGCCACGGCACGCTTCCCACGGCAACAGCAGCGCTGGGACGGGCGCTGACGGCCGGTACCCTGATGGGGGCGATGTTGAAGACCGGGCAGAGGGTGGCCCTGCGTTATGAGGGAAACGGGCCGCTGCAAAAGATCATCGTCGAGGCAGACAGCAACGGGAGCGTCCGCGGTTACGTGGGAGATCCGCAGGTGCACATGCTGCGCCCGGACCATAGGCTGGACGTAGCCAACGCACTCGGGCGGGCAGGATTCCTGACGGTAGCGAAGGACCTCGGGCTGAAGGAACCATACCGGGGTACGGTGCAGCTGTATTCCAGCGAGATTGCCCAGGATCTGGCGTTATACCTCGTGGAGTCGGAGCAGATTCCTTCGGCGGTAGGGCTGGCGGAATTCCTGGAGCTTGACGGGACGGTTGCCGCCGCGGGAGGATTCATGATCCAGGCTGTGCCGCCGGTCGATCCCGAAGTTGTCGAAGAACTGATGCGCCGCATCGAAACGCTCCCTCCCTTGAGCGAGCTGCTGCATTCGAAGAAGACCCCGGAGGAGATCCTGGAGCTTCTCTTCGCCGATATTCCTTATGACATACTGGAAAAGAGAGAGCTGGCATTTTCCTGCAGTTGCAGCCGGGAGAGGATTGAGCGGGTGCTGATCTCCATGGGCAAGAAGGAAATCATCACCCTGCGCGAAGAGCAACACGGCGCCGAAGTCACCTGCGAATTCTGCGGCGAGCGCTATGGCTTTGACGAGGCGGATCTGGGTCGCCTGCTGGATGAGATCGAAAAGGGAGCGGCCCACTAGAGGTCTGCCCGAATCGGCGAAGAATCGCCGCGCACCTCCCGTAGAAGCGATTACCTTGCGTGCTTCGACAGGCTCAGCACGAACGGATTAAACTTAAAACACAGAGCCCAAAGTTTTAAAACACAGAGCCTAAGCTCCGTTCGCCCTGAGCTTGTCGAAGGGCGCAACAGAGCCTGAAGTTCCGTTCGCCCTGAGCTTGTCGAAGGGCGCAATTTGCTTGGGGTAACGCTTACCCGTGCATGACAACATGAGCACTTGGCCCTGCTGCTATTGACGCTGCCCACCCTGCAGCACGAAGGCTGCTGCGGTATAATGAGACGGTGATTGTCCAGACTGAGCAATACGGGGGTGCCGATGCGAATCCATGATATTACCGTGCCGCTGTCTGCCGATCTCCCGGTCTACCCCGGAGATTCTCCCGTCGTCATCGCCCCGTGGACCAGCATGGCCGACGGAGATGCGGCAAACATCTGCCGTATCACGCTCTGCACCCACAGCGGCACCCACATCGACGCCCCCAGGCACTTCAGCCAGAGTGGCAGAACTGTCGACCACATACCTCTCGAAGTACTGATCGGGAAGGCACGGGTGGTGGAGGTACCGGAGGTCTCCCAGATAGGCCGGAAGGAGTTGGACCGGCTGCCGATCAAGGGCTTCCAGCGCGTCATCCTGAAGACCGCCGGCAGCAAGCTCTGGAAGGAGAGCGGGTTCCGTGAAGAGTACGCGTCGTTGACGGTCGACGGTGCCGCTTTTCTTGTCGAGGCCGGCGTCAAGCTGATCGGGATAGATTATCTTTCCGTGGAGAGTGTCACGGGGGATGGCCAGGTCCACAAGACGCTGCTTGATAATGAGATCGTGATCCTTGAGGGGGTCAATCTGGAGGGTGTCGCTCCGGGGGAATACGAGCTGATCTGCCTGCCGCTGAAGGTGAAGGATGGTGACGGAGCGCCGGTCAGGGCTATTCTCCGTGGCGGTCCCGAGACCGGCGAGGCCGGGGAGTTCGATCCCCACACCACCAAGTGGCCCCTTTCCTAAACTCCTGCACTCTTTACCTGCTGAGTATCCAGTTGATGAAGGCACTCCATTAACTACTTCGCTCACCGACTGTTGAGCAATCCCCCTGGCAGCCTTATACTAGCTGCCCCGCTTCCAAAGCGGGGCAGCTTTTTACATTCCCATGTGGTAAGCGGGGCAGCTTTTTACACCCCCCCTTTGCAAACTGGGGGCTTGGGCAGCGGTGTCCGGTTAGGTTTTTGCTTTGCCTCTTTCCCTCCCAACCTTCCTTCGAACTGCTCCCTCTCCCTATGGGAGAGCAACTGTGTTAAGTGTCAAGAGGGTTAGACATGTTGCATAGCATTTGGATCCCATGGGCTCATATTTTTCAGCATTGCATTGAGAACGGTTAACAATTTTCTCATACAAGCTACCATGGCGACCTTATGCAATTTACCGGCTTTCCTAAGCCGATCAT
>NZ_JBXKJL010000504.1:0-1606 GCF_056994735.1 Geomonas sp. | reverse complement strand
TTGGACTTTGGACAAAGCTTATCCTTTCCGCTTTGAAAAAGCGGTTATTCCGGATGAACCAGAGAGGATTTCCGAGCGCCTCAAGCCGCCTTTTTCGGGCGAGACCGGCGTTTGAACACCACCAGTTGGCGCGGACGGCGACCGGGACAGTGCCCCGGCGCCCGCCCAGGGGAATTTCCCCGCCGTTTGGGCAACCGGGCCGGTGTCCCAAGCTGCCGAATAATTCGCTCGAACTGCCGCTGCACCGGCCCCGGCCCTGGTACCGCCCGCGCGGCCTCGGTGACCGCGTAGCGCTCCCACGGTCTGGGGAGCCAGACCGCCAGGGGAGCCGCCAGCCATAACTGGATATAGGCGAGACAGACCAGCTGCCACCAGTGCTCCTCGTGCTCGACACAGGGGGTCTGATACCGGTCCAGCAGCAGCTTGGTCTTGCCAAACCGGAAGAAGTGTTCCAAGTCATAGCGCTGACCGTACGCTTGATACGCCTGGACCAGAGAGAGCTCCCGCCGCCGCGAACCCAGCACCAGCAACCACAGCGGCCGTTGACACCGCGGCTTGCCCGGCGCGTCCGTCACTGTGGCGCGGATCAGGTCGAACGAACGTTCCGGCATCGGTGCGTCGTGCTTGCCCCGCCTCCGCAGCTCCTGCCAGCGCTGCCGCTGGACCCGCCACCGTCGCCCCGGCCGGCTGGACCCGTCGAGTTCCGCCGTATCGTCCGGCCGGCCCAAGGTCTCCGCCTGCGACAGTTTGGCCGGCTCACCATCCCACAGCGGATGACCCGGTCCCGAGGTGGTGCAGGGAGGGGGTGGCCGGTACAGCGTCCGGTTGGCCGGCAGCCGCGCGATCACCACGTGCTGATCGTAGCCGCCGACCGGGCTCAGGTAGCCAGCATGGCTGTAGTGCGAGTCTACCACTTCCACGCTCAGTTCCTGCGCCAACCGGAGCCGGGGATGGGTCAATATCCCCACCACCTGTTCTACCGCCACTGCCCGTGCCTTCTTCGCCGTGGGCACCCGCTCACAGCGGAGGGGCACGACCCAAGGTGCCTCCTGCGGGCCTCGTTCCGGCAATAGGGCCAACACCGCGTAGCAGTGTCCGACCCCACTCGGCTTGTTGCCGGGTGCCGGGTTCGGGTAATAGACTACGCCGCGATCCACCAACGTCTCGGCAAAGGGACGCACCGCCGGCGTGGTATCGAGTCCCAGCAGCCAGAAGGGCCGCTCGGCTGGACGCGGCAGATCATCCGCGATCAATCCTACCCAGTCTAGCGGAGCTGCCGCCGTAGCGGCGGGTGCCGTCTCCTTACTGGACCCCCTCAGCTGTAGGTTATCCACTCCATCATGCAGGCTGCTATACTGCCGGCTAAAGGGGGCGGTGAGACTCAGCTCCACCACCGACTGGGCCGTCGTGTTCCCACTCAGACTGTCCAGTAGGTTGAACAGGGCATCTGCCCGGGAAACCAACGCGGCATACAGCCGTTGCCGGAAGTTCGCCAGAGCGCCAACGACTGTGGCTGTGATTTTTTAACATCGTTCAGTCTCCTTGGTTTTAGTCTATAACAGTCTCATTGTACGAGACTGAACGATTTTTTATCCTGTCAGTTGGG
>NZ_JBXKJL010000503.1:0-1946 GCF_056994735.1 Geomonas sp. | reverse complement strand
GGGGCAGGGCGGTCAACAGGCGTAAGAAATCTGGCGGTGGTGGCAAAAAGTTACTGGCAGTGCTCCTCCTTCTCGCTCTTGCCGTGGCGGGAGCCTTCCTGGTGCGGTACTTCGGCGAGACGAAGCCCACCAAAACTTCCGCAGGCAGACCGGCGGGCCCACCCCGCCTGCCGCTCCCGCCGCGGCCGAGTGTGCAAAAATCCGTATCCTCGGTATCGGTTCCGGCTGTCAAACATGAGGCGGCCGTGAAGGAGTCGAAGGGAGCGGGGCGTCTGGCCATCGTCATCGACGACATGGGGGCGAGCAACCAGGAGCTTCAGGAGCTTCTCTCCATCAAGCTGCCGCTGACCTTCTCGGTCATTCCCAGCCTCGCCCATGCCAAGGGAGTGGCCCAGGCCGCTCATGAAGCCGGGGCAGGGGTGATGGTGCACCTGCCGATGGAGCCGGAGGGGTATCCCCAGCAGCGCCTGGAGCAGATCGGCCTGCTTCTTTCCATGGACGACGCCGAGGTCGCCAGGCGGGTGGATAGTTACTTCCGCAGCGTCCCCTTCGCGACGGGCGCAAACAACCACATGGGCTCCCGGTTCACCCAGGACGCGGAGAAGATGGAGGTAGTGCTGAAGGTGCTCAGGGAGAAGGGGATGTTCTTCATCGACAGCAAGACCTCCCCCGCCTCGGTCGGCTACCGCACCGCGAAAGCCCTGGGCCTCAAGTGCGCGGAGCGGCAGGTCTTCCTGGACAACGTGCAGGATGAGGGTGCGATCAGGAAGCAGCTCGCTGAGGCGGTCGCGATAGCACGCAAGAAAGGATCCGCAATTGCCATCTGCCACCCCCATCCGGCTACCATACGGGCGCTGAAGTTGGCGATGCCTGGCCACGCCGCCAGCGGCATCACTTTTGTGCTGGTGTCGTCTTTGGTGAAGCCGTGAAAGGTGAAAGGTGAAAGGTGAAAGGTGAAAGGTGAAAGGTGAAAGGTGAAAGGTGAAAGGTGAAAGGGTAAAATCTACCTGATTGAAAGCCAGGCTTTCGGGAGGGGAGATGAATCAAGGACACAAGAAGCTGGATGTTTGGAAGGAGGGGGTGACTTTCGCCTCTGACATCTACAGGATCACTGAGTTGTTCCCGAAGGCAGAAATGTATGGTTTGACATCTCAGATGAGGCGGGCTGCGGTTTCAATCCCTAGCAATATTGCAGAAGGGGCTGCACGATTCTCTCATAAGGAATTTGCCCAATTCCTCAACATTGCCGGCGGTTCTCTAAGCGAGGTCGATACCCAAATAGAAATTGCCACAAACCTGGGCTATCTCACTCTAGAGCAAAAACAGGCGCTGGAGACAAAGATGGTCTCGATCTCCAGAAAACTCGCCGGTCTGATAAAAGCGGTAAAGGGTGAAGTTTGACCTTTCACCCTTCACCCTTCACCCTTCACCTTTCACCTTTCACCATTTACTATTCACTATTCACTATTCACTATTCACGGTTAGATAGATTCTCTTCCTCAGCTTGACCATCTCCCGATAGTTGTCCTCAACCAGAATGGATGCCGGGTTGTCGCCGCTGACCGGATGCACCATCAGGAAGGCGTCCCGCAACTGCCCCTCGAATCCGCCGAGTGTCCCATCCACCACTTCGGTCAGGCTGTCACGTTCCGGCAGCCGGGCCAGGGGATACTTCTTCTTCAGGAGCTCGTTCCCGGTCAGATCGAAGCGATGGAAGTCTACGCTCTCCTGGCCCTCGCTCTCGGCGGGGTTGAAGACGAAGACCGATTCCCGCGCCGTCTGGTGGATCATCATCCTGGTCGGGTCCTCGGCGGGGAGTTCCCTGTTGATACGGAAGATCGACGAGATGAGGAATGAGGTGAAGCAGTCGGCCTCGATGTAGCCGCAGGTGGCGCCATCGGAACTTTCGCAGTAGTAGGCGATCTGCGAGTTCTGGTCGAGTTCCC
>NZ_JBXKJL010000502.1:0-1652 GCF_056994735.1 Geomonas sp. | reverse complement strand
TTCCGAGGAGCATCATGACGGGCACACGAAAGCGATATCCCGCGTCCTTTAAGGCTCGGGTCGCTCTGGAGGCCGCCAAGCAGACCAGGACCCTCGCCGAGCTGTCGGGAAGGTATCAGGTCCATTCGGTCCAGATTAGCCAGTGGAAGAAACAACTCCTGGACGGCATCGACTCGCTGTTCCGCGACGGCCGCCGCCGCGACCACGACGAGAGCCAGGCGATCCAGGCCGAGCTGTACGAGCAGATCGGCCGGCTCAAGATGGAACTCGAGTGGTTGAAAAAAAAAGTTGCCCGCTTCGATTGAACTCAAGCGGCCCCTGATCGAACCATCGAATTGTCATCTGAGCATCCGTAGACAATGCGAACTCCTGGAGATCAACCGATCGAGCTACTACCTCGAGCCGGCCACCGAGTCGGCGGAGAACCTGCGCCTGATGCGGCTGATCGACCAGCAGTTCATGAGCACGCCGTTCTACGGCAGCCGGCGGATGACGGCGTCTTTGGAGCGTTCTGGGGAGACGGTCAATCGCAAGCGGGTGCAGCGGCTCATGGCGAAAATGGGCCTGGAGGCGTTGTTTCCCAGGCCGCGGACGACCATCGCGGCGACCGACGCTCAGGTCTATCCCTACCTGCTCCGCAATCGGGAATTGACCCGCGTCGACGAGGTCTGGAGTTCGGACATCACCTATGTGCCAATGAAGCACGGCTTCATGTACCTGACGGCGGTGATCGACTGGTACAGCCGGTACGTGCTGTCGTGGCGACTGTCCAACACGCTGGAGGGGCGGTTCTGCCTGGAGGCGTTGGACGAGGCGCTGGCGATGGGTCGGCCGGAGATCTTCAACACCGACTTGGGCTCTCAGTTCACGGCGCGGGATTACACCGGCCGCCTGGAGGAGGTCGGGATCGCGGTGAGCCGAGACGGTCGGGGGCGGGCGTTGGACAACGTGTTCGTGGAGCGGCTGTGGAGGAGCGTAAAATACGAAGACATATACATCAAGGATTATACGCATGTGCCGGAGCTAGAGTCGGGTCTGCGGGCCTACTTCTGGTTCTATGACGAGGTGCGTCCCCATCAGTCCCTCGCTTACCGGACCCCTGGCGAGGTCTATCGGGCTGGGATTCACGGGGCATGAGAGGGGAAAAGCGTTAACAAATGCAGGTGGCCTGAGTGGTCCACTATTTGGGGTCCACTATAACCAACGAAACCTTCAACATCCGGCGCCAGGACATTTGGGGAGAAGCAACCACGTCATGCGCCTCGGATTCAAAGCACGTTGGGGCTTGGGATCAGAACTTGATGACGGGATGGCACGTTCGTTACGGAGGCCGCGGGGTCATGATCTACTGGCATGTGGAGAAAAATTCGGCGTGCATCCACTCGCAATTGAAACGCTGCTCCTCCTCCGAGGTGGCGGCAATGATCGAAGGTGTGCTGCATCACTGCACCGACATGGAAGTAACCAAGCAGTATGTCGACAGCCACGGCCAGAGCGATGTCGCCTTCGGGTTTTGCTCGCTCCTTGGTTTCGAGCTTCTCCCAAGGCTCAAGCGAATTCACGCCCAAAAACTCTATCGTCCCGAAACGGGCAGGCCACACGATTATGCGCAGCTTAATTCCGTTCTGACGCGAGCGATCGACTGTGAACTG